>NZ_JBLXHU010000028.1:0-31934 GCF_048259285.1 Bizionia sp.
TGTACGTGCTGTAAAAGCATTTCCGCAATGCTTACAAGTTTTCGGGATGTATAAATTACTGCTCATAAATGGTGCTTTATGTAGCGTTATGGTGCAACGTGGGGCAATATGGTGCATCATTTCGCCACTATTTTTGCCAACAGATTCGGGCAACAAATCTGCATAACAGGCAACATATATGAAACAAATATAGTTAAAAAAGAGCAGTTAGGCAACAAAAAAGAATATGTAAACCTTTGAAAAACAGATAAAAACCAATAAAAAGAAACTCAATTACTTTCCGATACAGAAATTAGCAAAAATATTACCTAACAATTCATCATTAGTCACACTTCCGGTAATCAGTCCAAAGTGGTATAAAGCTTCCCGAATATCAATGGCCATTAAATCGCCAGACAATCCGGAATCCAAACCGTTTTTAACTTTCTGAATTTCTTCAAACGCTTTTAGTAAGGCATCATAATGTCTCGTATTGGTAATAATAGTTTCATTATTCCGTAAGGCACCTGTATTCACCAAATTCAATAAGGCATTGGTTAGCTGTTCCACACCAAAGCCACTTTTTGCAGATAACAGCTGTACGTTTGGAATGGCCTGTTGGAGTTCCGCCAAATCCATATCGTCAATCTTATCAATCTTATTAGCAATAACAAGCAATGGCTTTAATGGATACTTATTTTTAATTTTCTCCAACTCCACTTGAAGTTTGTCACCTTGATGCTTAAATTCTCCAGCATCAAATAAGTAAATAACCACTTGTGCTTGTTCTATTTTTTCAAAGGTTTTTTTAATTCCAATGCTTTCTACAACATCTTTGGTATCACGAATTCCTGCGGTATCAATAAAGCGAAAACCCATACCGCCAATACTTATTTCGTCTTCAATAGTATCCCGCGTGGTTCCAGCTATTTCACTAACAATAGCACGTTCTTCATTTAATAAAGCATTTAGCAGGGTAGATTTTCCAACATTGGGTTCGCCAACAATAGCAACGGGAATCCCGTTTTTAATCACGTTTCCAACCGCAAACGAATCTATTAAGCGTTTCAATACAAAGGTAATACGCGCTATCAGTTCCTTAAATTGGGTTCTATCGGCAAATTCCACATCTTCTTCCGCAAAATCCAGTTCCAATTCTATTAACGAGGCAAAGTTTAAAAGCTCTTCACGTAGCTTGGCAATTTCACTTGAAAAACCACCACGCATTTGCTGCATGGCAATTTGGTGAGATGCTTCATTATCACTCGAAATTAAATCGGCTACCGCTTCCGCCTGACTTAAGTCTAGTTTCCCGTTTAAAAACGCACGCAAAGTAAACTCGCCAGCATCCGCCATTCTGCAACCTTTTCGTAAAAATAACTGGATAATTTGTTGCTGGATATAATTAGAGCCATGGCAGGATATTTCTACCACATTTTCACCTGTATAGGAATTGGGGTTTTTAAAAACAGAAACTAAAACCTCATCAATGTCCCGGTTATCATCAACAATATGGCCTAAATGAATGGTGTGGGTTTTCTGATGAGACAGTGTTTTCGATTTCGAAACCGATTGAAAACAGCTATCGGCAATGGCAATAGCATGGGCACCCGAAAGCCTAATAACCGCAATAGCACCAGCTCCCGAAGGCGTAGCAAGCGCAACAATTGTATCGTTTTGATTCATGCTACAAAAGTACTAAAATCACCACAGAAAACACGTATATAGATATTAGTGAATTCTTAACAAATATTTTTTAACAATCCACTATATTTGCACAAACTAAAAAATATTGAAAATGATAAAAAAATTCATACTACTGTCATTCATTATTCTTCTAGCTTCTTGTAAGAATGAAGAAACGAAAGCAGGTTATATATTAACCGGTACTATTGATAAGTCAGTAGAAGGTAAAACAATGAGACTCCAAAATGCCGATTTAAACAACATTACATTTTCGGATTCCACAGTTATTAAGGATGGAAAGGTAACGTTTACAGGTAACGTTGAATCGCCAGATTTATATTTATTAACAATTGAAGGTGTTCCTGGAGGCCTGCCACTTGTTTTAGAAAACGAAGAAATCACGGTTCAGTTTTATAAAGATAGCTTACAGTCTTCTGTCGTTTCAGGAAGTCATGAAAATGATGTTTTTAAATTATTTAAGGATATCTCGGATCCTATTAGAGCAAAAAATCAATCAATGGGACAAGAATTTATGGCGGCAAGAACAGCTGGTGATACGGCGAAAATGACGGCTATTCAAACTGAATTTCAGAAAATTGTTGACGAGGGGAATAAGGAAAATCTAGCCGCTATTAAACAAAATAATGATGTGGTAACTAGTGCAGCTATACTAGAAAACCTTATCAAAACAAAAGGTATTGAAGCTTCTGAAGCCAAAGAATTATATGATAATTTTACCGAATCTGTTAAAAACAGCCGCATTGGTAAAAGTATTAATGAAATGCTATCAAGTGCTATGGCTACAGCTATCGGAAGCATGGCGCCTGAATTTACAGCCCCTAATCCAGATGGCGAAATGATTGCTTTAAAGGACATTAGAGGAAAAGTAACTATCATTGATTTCTGGGCCGCTTGGTGTGCGCCTTGTAGAAGAGAAAACCCTAATGTCGTTAAGGTTTACGAAAAGTATCACGAAAAAGGTCTTGAAATTATAGGTGTGTCTTTAGATGGTACGCCAAGACAAAAAGACGCTAAAGGTGAATGGTTAGCAGCTATTGAAAAGGATGGTTTAACATGGCACCAAGTTTCCAACTTGCAATATTTTAACGATCCTGTCGCTAAACAATATAATATTCAATCTATTCCAGCTACCTATATTTTAGATGCTGATGGAAAGATAATTGCTAAAAATTTAAGAGGCTCCGCTTTAGAAGCTAAAATGGCCGAGCTTTTAGATTAAGAATTTCTATATAAATAGATACTAAAGCCTTTCAGTTTTGAAAGGTTTTTTTATGCTTATATTTTTCCTAATTTCTTTAAAACAAACAACAAAATAATAGGCAATGCTAATAAGCCAATCATCAGTAAATTCTTTTCAAATAACCAAGTCGCCAAAATTAAGGTAATTACATAACCACCAATAGCACCTCCAAAATGTGCATCATGACCAATATTACCCACTCTGTTTTTCATCCCATAAATGGAATACAATAAATAGCCAATACCAAAAATATAAGCCGGAATAGGAATAGGTATAAAAAATAGATATAAACTCATACCTGGTTGTAGAAGTATAGCTGAATAAATAATCCCCATAACAGCGCCACTAGCACCTACAGCAGAGTAATGGTATTCATTTTTATGAAAATATAAGGACAGTAAATTCCCTAACAACAAGCTCCCTAAATAAACAATTAAAAATTGAAAGCTTCCTAAATAAGCAATTACCACATCGGCAAAAAAGTATAAGGAAAACATATTAAAAAATAAATGCGCCGTGTCCACATGTAAAAAGCCAGATGTTAACATGCGTATTTTTTCACCTCTGATAATAGCGCCTACATTAAATTTGTATTGTTCAAAAAAGGAATAATCACTAAACCCTTTAAATGATATTAACGCGTTGGCAGCAATAATTACCATGGTTACTATACTTAAATCACCCATAAATTTTAAACGTTTAAAAAGAATATAACATATCTTTGTAATTGCAAATCTAAAATTATTTCATGCAACTTCTTGCTTATATTCTCATTTATCCCATTTTATGGTTGGTTTCCATCTTACCCTTCCGATTATTATACGCGGTTTCCGATGGTTTATTTGTTGTAATCTACCACATTATTGGCTACCGAAAAAAAGTGGTTAAAGAAAACTTGAAACTGGCATTTCCCCATAAATCAGATGCTGAATTAAACCGTATTCGGAAAAAATTCTACCACCATTTGTGTGATATGGTTATGGAGTCTATTAAATCTATGACCATTTCAGAAGCCCAAATGAAAAAACGTTTTACCTTTTCCAATGTAGAGCTCATTCAAAAACTGGAAAGCGAAAATAGAAGTATTGCACTTATGTGTGCGCATTATGGGAGTTGGGAATGGATTTTTATCCTTCAAACCTATATGAGTAACAAAGGTTACGCGATTTACAAACGCCTGGCCAATAAATATTTTGATAGACTTGTAAAACGTATTCGTGCAAAGTATAACAGCCACTTGATTACCACCAAGGAAAGTATTCCTGTTTTAATGCAATCTAAACGCGAAGGGAAAATAACCATTTGTGGTTTTGTTTCCGATCAATCACCTAAAGCAGAAAAAGCATTCCATTGGAATGAATTTATGGGTATTACGGTTCCGGTCCATACAGGAGCCGAAATGTTAGCGAAAAAGCTCGATATGTCTGTGGTATTTTTTGGTGTTAAGAAACTAAAACGTGGATATTATGAAACCTCGTTTAAAACCCTGGCGTATCACCCAAATGATTATCCAAATTACGAAATCACCGATAGGTTCTTGGATTTAGTTGAAGCCCAAATTAACGAAGCCCCAGAATATTATTTATGGACACATAAACGTTGGAAACATCGTGATAAAGTTCCTGCAGAATACAAGTCTTAAGTCCTGTTAAGATAATTGGAACCAACTAGAAACCATGGTATCTATGTCATCGGTTTCAGAATCTAATAACGACTTATGGACAAACTCGTTATTCCTTTTATTATACTCATAATCAACAGCCCAAGCTACATGGTTTTTGGCTAGTGCTTTAATGCTATCGCATACAAACTGCACTTCGGCATTGGTAGTTGTAGGATGAATAGACATACGTATCCAACCTGGTTTACGCGTTAATTCACCCAAAGATATTTCCTGTGTCAATTCATGAGATGTTTTTTGATCTACATGCAGTAGAAAGTGTCCGTACGTCCCCGCACAACTGCAGCCACCTCGTGTTTGCACACCAAATTTATCATTCAATAATTTCACACCTAAATTGAAATGTAAGTTATCGATATAAAAAGAAATTACACCCAAACGATCTTCATGCTGACCCGCAAGAATGTGTAAATTTGGAAGCGCTCCTAATTCCTTAAAAACAACTTTTAGAATCTCATGCTCGCGTTCTAGCATATTGTCAACACCCATTTGCTCTTTTAATTTAATAGCAAGGGCTGTTTTTATGGCTTGTAAGAAACCGGGTGTTCCACCATCCTCACGATCTTCTATATTATCAATATATTTATGTTCTCCCCAAGGATTTGTCCAACTAACAGTTCCGCCACCTGGACAATCCGGGATCATATTTTTATACAATTTCTTATTAAAAATAAGGACACCTGAAGAACCGGGTCCTCCTAAAAATTTGTGTGGTGAAAAGAATACGGCATCCAAAGCCTTGGTTTCATCTTCGGGATGCATATCCATAGACACATAAGGTGCTGAACAGGCAAAATCTACAAAGCAAACGCCGCCATGTTTATGCATCATTTGCGCAATATCATGATGTGGATTTTGAATACCGGTTACATTTGAACCACCAATAACAGAGGCTATTTTAATGGTACAATCTTGATGCGCTATCAATGCTTTTTCTAAATTCTCCAAACTAAACAACCCATCTTCTGCTGGCGGAATAACCACCACTTTAGCAATGGTTTCCAACCACGTCGTTTGATTAGAATGATGTTCCATATGCGAAACAAAAACTACAGGACACAGGTCCTCCGGAACAACAGTGTGTTTCTTTAAATTTTCAGGAACTTTTAACCCTAAAATACGCTGAAATTTATTCACGACCCCTGTCATGCCATTACCTGAAACAATTAGCACATCATCATCATGCGCATTGACATGGGCTTTAATAATATGCCTGGCTTCATGGTAGGCTTTCGTCATAGCGGTTCCTGAAACTGTGGTTTCTGTGTGTGTATTGGCAACATAAGGTCCAAAAACATGACTGATTCGCTCTTCAATCGGTTGGTATAAACGGCCAGACGCAGTCCAATCCGTATAGATAATCTTTTGAGAACCGTAAGGCGATTTAAAGGTTTGATCCACACCAATAATGTGCTTTCTAAACTGACCAAAATAGGTTTCTAAATCCGTTTGAATGTCTGAAGATGTTTTTGTAGTAATCATGCGTATAAATTAAATGGCAAAGGTACTAATTATTAGCGACAGCCTTAATTTCTGCTATAACTTTATCAGCGAGTGCATCAGCCGCTTCCTGTGATGGTGCTTCCGTATATACACGAATAATAGGTTCGGTATTACTTTTACGTAAATGCACCCAACTATCTTCAAAATCAATTTTCACCCCGTCAATTGTCGTAACACGTTCATGGCTATATTTTGCCTCCATGGCTTTTAAAATAGCATCCACATCTAATTCTGGTGTTAAGGCTATTTTCTTTTTACTCATAAAATAATTCGGATAACTAGCACGCAAAGCACTGACTGACATTTTTTTATCTGTCAGCAAACTTAAAAACAAGGCTACACCAACCAAGGCGTCACGCCCATAATGAGATTCTGGGTATATAATTCCACCATTTCCTTCGCCGCCAATAACAGCATTGTTTTTCTTCATTAACGCCACGACATTCACTTCACCTACGGCACTGGCTTCGTAGGTACCACCATGTTGTTCGGTAACATCCCGCAAGGCACGAGTGGAGCTCATATTACTAACGGTATTTCCAGGTGTTGCACTTAACACATAATCTGCACAAGCTACTAATGTATATTCTTCCCCAAACATATTACCGTTTTCGTCTATAAAGGCTAACCGATCCACATCTGGATCAACCACAATTCCAAAATCTGCATGTTCTTTAACCACAGCTTCAGATAAATCAGTTAAATGCTCCTTTAAAGGTTCTGGATTATGAGGAAAGTGACCCGTTGGGTCACAATACAATTTAACACATTCTACACCTAAACGTTCTAATAATAATGGAATGGCTATTCCTCCTGTAGAATTTACACCATCTACCACTACTTTAAAATTCGCTTTTTCTATGGCCGATTTGTTAACCAATTTTAAATCTAAAACGGCGTCAATATGCAAATCGATGTAAGCATCATTTTTTGTTATTTTCCCCAAACTATCTACATCAGCAAAACTCATGGTATCACTTTCAGCAATAGCAAGAATTTTAGCACCTTCTTCGCCATTTAAAAATTCACCTTTATTATTCAAAAGCTTTAAAGCATTCCATTCTTTTGGATTATGGCTCGCCGTTAAAATAATGCCACCATCAGCATGTTCCATTGGTACAGCAACCTCAACCGTTGGCGTGGTAGAAAGGCCTAAATCAATAACATGAATTCCCAACCCGACAAGTGTGTTCATGACCAAATTCTGAATCATTTCGCCCGAAATTCGCGCATCACGACCAACCACTACCCGATAATTTTCTTTTTTATATTGTCCTTTTAACCAAACTCCGTAAGCAGAAGCAAATTTCACCGCGTCAATTGGCGTTAAATTGTCGCCTACGGCGCCACCAATGGTTCCTCTGATTCCTGAAATAGATTTTATAAGTGTCATATTTTTATGTTTATTTTCAACAAATATAAGTTTTCTATGCGTTTTCTTTCCTATGAATTTGTAAATTCGAAACATGAACTTTTTAGCACATATTTATCTTTCTTTCAATCATAAAAATGTATCCATAGGAAATTTTATGGCTGATGGTATTCGCGGTAAACAGTACAAAAAGTATCCACGTGAAATCCAAATTGGTATTTTATTACATCGGGAAATTGACACTTTTACAGATGCCCATCCTATTGTAAGACAGAGCACGAAAAGGCTCCACGAAAATTACAGTCATTACAGTGGTGTGATTGTAGATATTTTATACGATCATTTTTTGGCTAAAAACTGGGCGCACTATTCTAACGAACCTTTAGACGATTATGCTCAAAGATTTTATTCATTATTACAAGATAATTTTGATATTTTACCAGAGCGAACACAACACCTGTTACCCTTTATGATATCTGGTAATTGGTTGTTAAGCTATGCAGAAATTGAAGGTATCCAAAGCGTTTTAGATGGTATGAATAGACGCACGAAATACAAATCTAAAATGAACGAAGCTACACACGAATTCCTTAAATATTACGATGAGTTTGAAGAAGAATTCACCCTGTTCTTTGAAGAATTACGCGTTTTTGCTGCTGAAAAATTACAAATCCTTTCCAATACAATTATATAATATGATGATGAACCGTTTAATACTCCTACTTGTTATTTCAGTTATTTGGTCTTGTAAAAACAATCCAGAAACACTAGAAAAAATTCAGAATCGTGGGTTAATAACGCAAAACGCCATGGTGGTGTCTGCCAGAAAAGAAGCCTCGAAAATTGGTAGCGATATTTTAGAAAAAGGAGGCAACGTATTTGATGCCATGATGGCAACTGAAATGGCACTGGCCGTTTGCTTCCCTTCCGCTGGTAATTTAGGAGGTGGTGGTTTCATGGTTTACCGATTACATTCTGGCGAAACTGGCGCATTAGATTATCGCGAAAAAGCACCTCTAGCGGCCACAAAAAATATGTATCTAGATTCTTTAGGAAACGTTATTCCTAATAAAAGTATTATTGGCGAAATGGCTGTTGGCGTTCCTGGCACGGTGGCAGGTGTTTTTGAAGCACATCGGAAATTTGGTAAATTATCAGTAAAAGACATTTTACAACCGGTGATTGACTTGGCTAAAAACGGCTATGCATTAACGGAAAAACAGCAAAATGGCATTAATAATTACGATAGTATTTTTAGAGCTGTTAATGGCAAAGAAATTTTATATTCAAAAAACACCAAAGCGGGCGACACAGTAAAAAACAAACAACTCGCAAAAACGCTTGAACGCATCGCTTTTAATGGTAAAGATGAATTTTATAAAGGTGAAACGGCTCAAATTCTAGTGGACTATCTATCGGAAAAAGGTGGCATCATCACATTAGAAGATTTGGCTAAATATGAAGCCAAATGGCGCGAACCAGTTGCTTTTAAATATAAAGACATTAACGTTATTTCCATGGCACCGCCATCAAGTGGAGGTATTTGCTTGGCTCAAATTATGAAAATGATTGAACCTTATAATCTAAAAGAATTTGGTCATAATTCCCTAAAAACCATTCAAGTACTTGCGGAAGCAGAACGTCGTGCCTATGCCGATAGAAATTATTATTTAGGCGATCCCGATTTTGTGGATATTCCCACTAAAACTTTATTGAGTGATGACTACCTTCAAAAACGTATGAGCGATTTTTCATTTGAAAAAGCAACGCTGTCTAGTAATGTTTCTCATGGTAATATAACGTTTATTGAAAGTGATGAAACCACACATTATTCTATAGTTGATCAGTTTGGAAATGCCATTGCCGTAACGACCACCTTGAATGGCACCTATGGTTCCTATTTATTTTGTTCGGAACTTGGGTTTTTCTTGAATAATGAAATGGACGATTTTAGCAGCAAATCAGGCGTGCCAAATATGTTTGGTTTAACGGGTGCGGAAACCAATAGTATTGTGCCAGAAAAACGCATGTTAAGCTCTATGACGCCAACTATTGTGGAAAAAAACGGAAAACTATTTATGACTTTAGGAACTCCTGGAGGTTCTACAATTATCACATCGGTTTTGCAAACCATATTAAATGTTGAAGAATTTAATATGTCCATGCAAGACGCCGTAGATGCGCCCCGTTTTCACCACCAATGGTTACCAGATTATATTAGAATGGAACCCAATGGTTTTGATACGGAAATCATGAAACAATTAATTGCTAAAGGCTACACCATTAATGAAACACGCTCACCGGTAATTGGGAAAGTAGATGGTATTTTGGTGCTTGATGATAAGACATTAGAAGGTGGCGCAGACCACAGAGGAGACGATACAGCTGTTGGATTTTAATTTTTTTGTATATGAAAACTTTTGACATAGTCATACTTACAGACAACCGGTATTTAGAAGATTCTGAAACTAACACCTACAAACACAACGTGTTTTATGAAGATTTTTTGGTACAAGAAGCCTTACAAGCTGAAAACTTAAAAGTCACCCGCTTAGCTTGGGATGATCTTAATTTCAATTGGTCTGACACCAAAGCAGTACTTTTTAGAACGACTTGGGATTATTTTGATCGCTTTTCTGAATTTTCAAAATGGTTAGCTATGGTTTCAACAAAAACGCGGTTGTTAAACTCCGAGAAAATAATCCGTTGGAATATAGACAAACACTACTTATTAGAATTAAAAGCCAATGGCATTCATGTTGCCAAATCCTTTTTTATTGAAACAGGAACCCAATCAACCCTCACTGAATTACACCAACAATTAAATTGGCAAGAAACCGTTTTAAAACCATGTGTTTCAGGAGCAGGAAGACATACATATAGACTAACACCACATAATATTGCAGAACATGAAGCTATTTTTACGGAGTTAATTCAACAAGAATCTATGATGCTTCAACCGTTTCAACATAACATTGTTACGCAAGGCGAAATGTCTCTTATCGTTTTTAATGGTGAATACAGTCATGCTGTTTTAAAACAAGCCAAGGCTGGCGATTTTCGTGTTCAAGATGATTTTGGCGGAAGCGTAATTCCATACGCACCGACTGAAACGGAAATAGCCTTCGCTATAAACGCAACAAAAGCCTGTCCAGAATTGCCTATTTACGCCAGAGTTGATATATTTACTGATAACACAAATCAATTAGCTGTATCCGAATTAGAACTTATAGAACCCGAATTATGGTTCAGAAAAGATTCTAAAGCGGCTAAAATACTCGCCAAACACATATCATTGTGCTTAAAATAATTGTTTATGAAAACGAAAAAAATCCTTAAAATAGTAGTTGGCGTTATAATCTTTTTCACCTTACCCAGTTTACTCTTTTTTGGTTTCGTTTATTTTAAATACAATGAAGACTTACCCAATGGAAAACAAGGCCCTCAAGCTGAAGCATTGGCTTATAATATGCTAAAAGCATTAAATCATGAGGCCTATTTAGAAACTAATTATATTGAATGGACGTTTAAAAACAAACACCATTATAAATGGAAAAAAGATGAGAACACCTGCCTTGTGCATTGGAAAGATTACAAAGTTGATCTAAATTTAGATAATCCAAGTTTAAGCAAAGCCTACGTCCATAATTTTGAAGTAAAAGGTGAGCAAGCCGCTGAACATATAGAAACAGCACTTGCCTATTTTAATAACGATTCGTTTTGGTTAGTAGCTCCTTATAAAATATTTGATCCTGGAACGGAAAGACGTTTGGTTAAGTGGAAAAATAATCAAGACGCGCTTTTGGTGACTTACACATCTGGTGGCACAACGCCTGGCGATTCGTATTTGTGGATTTTGGATACCAACAACAAACCTGTAAAATTCAGAATGTGGGTAGACATCCTGCCTATTGGCGGATTAGAAGCTTCCTGGAACGATTGGACAACAACTGAAAGTGACGCCATACTTCCCGTTTTCCATGAAATGTTATTTTTGGGTATAAAATTGGATGATATAATTGGGAGGGAATGAGTTTGCAGTGTTCAGTGTTCAGTGTTCAGTTTAAAATAAATATCTGTTACTTTAATCTTGAATAAAGTTTGATGCAATGTTGTTTCAAACTAAATAAATAACCTGATAAAGTTCTCGACACAATTTTTCATTCATCTAAATCACGCGAACGCACGAGTTATTATACAAAAATAACGGCCATCAATTTGCCTGCCTGCTCTTGGTTGGATTGAATTTCACACCTGATAAGTGTACGAATTGTATCGCGAATCTTTTAAGCCTAAAACCTTGAATCCTATTTTGAACGCTGCCCAACAAACTGTTGTTCTTTCAGCTTAAACAGCACATTAAACGATGTTAAACTACCATAACTTCTCGTTATGTATTGCTGTAAATCTATTTTTTCTTGTTCTTCTAAATTGCTCGAGTTTATTTTTTGTTCCATAACACGGAGTCTATCACGAACCATGGTAATCTTATGGAAAAAAGTATCTATAGGCACCTCGCTCGACTTTAAATTACTATCTCCTGGTTCCAAAATCAGTTTTCCGCCTTTCCATTTATCCGCAATATGAACGACTTCGCTAGCATCACTCCAACGCTTTAAAATTTGCACCAAGCTACTTTCTACTTCGGCAAAACTAACCGTATCCACATCATCTTCGGCTGCTTCAATAATGTCAAATTCAGAATTAATATCTATGGTTTCTAAACCGCTTTCAATAAAAGTTACCCAATAATGTTTTGAGGTAACGTTGGTTACGACGCCTTTTCCAAATTCAGGGTGATTAATCCTTGAGCTTATTCCTAGTATTTGCATAAAATATATATTTTAATTTCCTGTTACAACTGATTTTTAAGGCAGAATTGAGGATGGGTTTATATCTAAATTGATATACAATAATAATAAATTACTTGATATTCTAAAGCATGTTTCAGCCAGATTTATTCATTATATGCGCTTTAACTTAACGCCATTTAAGAGCATTATAAACGCTTAATTATTTTTTTTAGACATGTTATTATCAACTTTAAAAGCTATAATTTTACCTAAAAAAAAATATAATGAGATCATCCCATATAATCCTATTGCTTGTGCTTCCGTTTTTTTCATTAGCACAAGACAGAGATTTGGATCAGAATAAAAACCTATTGGAATTAAGCAATAAATATGCTTCTGGTGTCGAACGTTTAAAATTTTTAGATAGTCTATCTAGTGAAATTCGTTACGACTCTACCTTTAATGCCGATTCGGTTTTTAGGGTTACCATTAGTTATGCGCAACAATTGGACTCTATAAATTTGGCTATTAAACATGCAACCAACTTTATAAATTATCTTAATTACGGAAGCAATGATTATGATCAAGCCAAGCAAATTATTCGTGCTACTCAACGTATTGTCCCTCGCGTAACGAAACCCAATTTAATTGATGGTTTTTATTACGAAGCCGCCTATCTTTACTACGATTCACGACAATTTGATGAATCCATAAAGTTGTTTGATAGTGCTTATTATTATGCCGAAAAATATAAGTCAGAATTCATGGAGTTATCCAAATTTGCAAAAGGAATGGCACTTGTAAATATAGGCGATTTTGGTTCAGCTTCAATTACACTTCAAGAAGCTTCAAAAATGTTTCAAAATAAAAAAGACACGCTATATTGGTTAAGTGCGAAAAATTCTATCTCCATATTATACAGTAAAAATGGATTCTTTGATGAAGCAAAAAGGGAAAGAGATGAACTTATAAAAATTGCCAATACAACAGATTCCTATCATAATTTACCTGTAGTATATTACAATAATGCCACAGACGACCATAAACTAAACAATGAAAAAAGCAGAATTAAAAATTTAAAATTAGCGGTAGCGGCCAATAACAGATTAAAAAATAAAGCTTATTTTGATGCTCCTCTTAAATTTGGCCTAGCAGTTGGTTTATCAGAAAATGATAGTCTGCAACAAGCAAAAACCATCATTGAAGAATTAGAGCGCAATGACACCAACATAAACGGATACAACAGACCATTTTATTTAAGCGCTAAAATGCATTATGCGTTTGCGGAAAAAAATTATGCGGAAGCTTTACGATATGGAACTGAACACTTTAATTTAAAGAATGACAGTGATCAATATGAAGAATTGCAAGAGGCTTCCTTGTTTTTATCAAAAATCTATGAGCGTATGGGAAATACAAACCAAGCGCTTCTGCATTATAAGAATTACACCAAAATCAAAGACTCCATTGTAAATACTCAAAACACACGCGTTTTAGCCTATTATCAAACGCAGTATGAAACTGAAAAACGAGATTTAATTATTGAAAATCAAACAAACAATATTGCCCTATTAGATTCAGAAAACAACCTAAAAAAACAGTGGCTCCTATTTGGTGGATTAGGTCTTTTTGGGGTTTTTGGGTTTATTACAATTATACGCTCCCGAAATTATGCTAAAAAGAAACAGATTTTGCAAGAAGCATTCACACAGGACATTATAAATACACAAGAACAGGAACGTACCAGATTAGCTTTTGAATTGCATGACTCTGTTGGACAACAACTCATGTTGCTCACCCGGAAACTCAAAACGATTAACAATCCAGATTATGGAAATTTAGCCCATGATACTTTAGCCAATTTAAGAACCATTTCCCAGGGCCTATATCCTGCTACTTTGGAACGTTTAGGGTTTTCATCTGCATTGGAAGATTTGGTCAACGAATTGGATGAAAATACCGACGTATTTTTTACTATGGAAATTGGAAATGCGAATCACCTTATTTCTAAAGAGAATGCTTTGCATTTGTACCGTATGGCGCAAGAAGCATTAAGCAATACGATAAAACATGCCGAAGCAAAAGCCGTTTTTGTGAGTTTGAAAATCAAATCAGATACGCTTCTAATTACAATAAAAGATAATGGTAAAGGATTTGATTATCAAAAAGCACTAGAGAATTCCAAAAGCTTGGGAATGAAATCCCTTTTGGAACGTAGTAAAATAATAAAGGCCTCCTTACATGTTGAATCTGAATTAGGTAAAGGCACGCAATTAGTTATTGCCATACCAAAGTCAAAAATGTAGTATTTTATCTACAATTAAGACTAGAATGATTATCTTTCATAAATAAAATTTTTACCAAGCACAGAAATGTCATCATCAAATAATAATATGCTTAAAAAAGATATTACCATTGTTATTGCTGAAGATCATCCTATCATGCTTAAAGGTTTAAAGCAAGAATTGGAACAAGCTGGCTATAGCATTATTGGTACGGCCGAAAATGGTAACGATGCTGTAAATATAGTCTCAGAGCTAAATCCTAAAATAGCACTTTTAGATATTGAAATGCCTAAACTAACGGGTTTTGAAGTAATAGCCATATGTACCGAAAACAAAGCCCTACAAACACGTTATATTGTGATGACGTATCACAAAGAGAAAAACTTTGTAGCACAGGCCAAAAAATCTGGTGTTCATGGATATCTTTTAAAAGAAGATAGCTTGGACGAAATTGAAACCTGTATTGCGGCCGTTTTGAATAATGATTCATATTACAGCAGTTCTTTTTCTGATAATTTTGAATTAAATATTGAAAACGAATTGAAAAAATTAGCGCTATTAACACCCTCTGAACGGAAAATAGTTCAATTAATAGCCGAAGGCAAAACATCTATAGAAATTAGCGATATGCTTTGCGTCTCTCCAAGAACTATACAAAAACATCGGACAAATATTATTGAAAAACTGCAATTAAACCCAGCGCCAGACACGCTAATTAACTGGGCAAAGGCTTATAAAAGTTAATTAATAATACGCCTTCATTTAGGCCCATGTATTTAATAGCCTTTGCGTGTAACATGATACACTTTGTAAATTACCATGAAGACTTTTACGCCAAAAAGCATAAACAGACATCGTTTTATATTTAAAGGCATTATCTGTACCTTTGCAAACTGGTCTGTAAATCAGACAAGATTGCTATGCTATGAGTAAATTTGAAGACACCATTGAGGTTCAAGGCGCACGCGTTCACAACCTAAAAAATATAGATGTTTCCATTCCAAGAGAAAAACTGGTTGTTATTACGGGTTTGTCTGGTAGTGGTAAATCATCATTGGCTTTTGACACTATTTATGCCGAAGGACAAAGGCGCTATATTGAAACATTTTCAGCCTATGCACGTCAATTTTTAGGTGGACTGGAACGACCTGATGTGGATAAAATTGATGGCCTTTCGCCCGTTATTGCCATTGAGCAAAAAACGACGAGTAAATCGCCACGGTCTACTGTTGGAACCATTACTGAAATTTACGATTTTTTACGATTATTATACGCCAGAGCCAGTGATGCTTATAGTTATAACACAGGCGAACAAATGGTGAGTTATAATGATGATCAGATAAAGGAACTGATTATAGAAACCTTTAACGGCAAACGTATAAACATTTTAGCACCTGTGGTACGTTCAAGAAAAGGGCATTATCGCGAATTGTTTGAGCAAATTGGTAAACAAGGGTTTGTAAAAGTTCGGACGGATGGCGAAATTCGGGATATTGTTAAAGGCATGAAACTGGATCGTTATAAAAATCACGACATTGAAATTGTGATAGATCGGCTTAAAATTGATGCCACAGCAGATAATAATAAACGCCTAACCGAAACCCTCAATACAGCCATGTATCATGGTGAAGATGTCCTGATGGTTATTGACCAAGACACCCAGGAAGCACGCTATTTTAGTCGAAATTTAATGTGTCCGAGTTCAGGAATTTCATATCCAAATCCGGAGCCTAATAATTTTTCATTCAATTCGCCAAAAGGTGCTTGTCCAACCTGTAATGGTATTGGAACCTTGTATCAGGTAAATGAAAATAAAATTATTCCAGACGATTCCTTATCCATAAAAGCTGGTGCTTTGGTACCACATGGCCCACAAAAAAACAGTTGGATTTTCAAACAGTTTGAAACCATTGCGCAACGCTATAATTTTTCATTAAACGATGCGTATAAAGATATTCCAGCCGCTGCCAAACAGATGATTTTATATGGCGGAAATGAAAAATTTGAAGTCGAAAATAAAACATTAGGCGTAACCAGAGATTATAAAATTGACTTTGAAGGTGTTGCTAATTTCATAGAAAATCAATACAACACGGCCGAAACAACCTCTTTAAAACGTTGGGCTAAAGAGTATATGGACAAAGTAATTTGTTCAACTTGTGACGGTGCACGACTGCGAAAAGAATCGCTTTATTTTAAAGTAAATGGTTTAAACATTGCGGAATTAGCAAATAAGGACATTGTAGATTTGGCTGCTTGGTTTAAGGATTTACCGAAACATGTATCTAAAAAACAACTTAAAATTTCCGAAGAGATAATTAAAGAAATTTCATCCCGTACCCAATTTTTATTGGATGTTGGTTTAGATTATTTATCATTGAATAGAAGTTCTAAATCCCTTTCAGGTGGTGAGGCGCAACGGATTCGTTTAGCTACACAAATCGGTTCGCAGTTAGTTGGTGTATTATATATTTTAGATGAACCGAGTATAGGTTTACACCAACGTGATAATGAAAAACTGATCAAGTCACTAATCGCGTTACGAGATATTGGTAATTCCGTGATTGTGGTAGAGCATGACAAGGATATGATAGAACATGCCGATTATGTGATTGATATTGGTCCACGAGCGGGTAAATATGGTGGCGAAATTATAAGCATTGGTACACCAGATGAATTAAAAACACACAATACCTTAACGGCCGATTATTTAAACGGTAAAAAAGAGATTGAAATTCCTGAAAAACGTCGTGAGGGAAACGGTAAAACGCTTTCTTTAAAAGGCTGTACAGGCAATAATTTAAAAAATGTATCTATAGATATTCCTTTGGGTAAAATGGTTGGTGTTACCGGTGTTTCTGGTAGTGGAAAATCTACATTAATAAATGAAACCCTCTACCCGATTATGAATGCCTATTATTTTAATGGCGTTAAAAAACCCATGCCATATAAAAGCATTAAGGGTTTGGAACATATTGATAAAGTTATAGATATTAATCAATCGCCAATTGGTAGAACACCACGAAGCAATCCAGCCACATACACAGGCGTTTTTAGTGAAATTAGAAGTCTATTTGCTAAAATTCCGGAGGCCATGATTCGTGGATATAAACCTGGACGTTTTAGCTTTAATGTTAAAGGTGGTCGCTGTGAAACCTGTCAAGGTGGTGGTTTACGCGTTATTGAAATGAATTTTCTTCCGGACGTTTATGTGGAATGTGAAACCTGTCAAGGCAAGCGTTTTAATCGGGAAACATTAGAAATTAGATACAAGGGAAAGTCCATTAGCGATGTGTTGAATATGACCATGAATGAAGCGGTTGATTTCTTTGAGCACATTCCTAAAATTCATAAAAAAGTAAAAACCATTCAGGATGTTGGACTGGGTTATATTACACTAGGCCAACAAAGCACCACATTATCTGGTGGTGAAGCCCAACGGATAAAATTAGCAACCGAATTAAGCAAACGCGATACAGGAAACACCTTTTATATTTTAGATGAGCCTACAACAGGCTTGCATTTTGAAGATATTCGTGTTTTAATGCAAGTGTTGAATAAATTGGTTAATAAAGGAAATACGATTTTAATCATTGAACACAACCTAGATGTAATAAAAACGGTAGATTATATTATAGATGTTGGTCCAGAAGGCGGAAAAGGTGGTGGCCAAATTATAGCCAAAGGCACACCTGAAGAACTTATAAAAAACAAAAAAAGTTATACAGCCCAATTTCTCAAAAAAGAACTAAAACAATAAACATCTCAAATTTATTTAGTAGTTTAGTAGGATAACCCTTTAAAATTTAAAAATATGAGAAGTTTACTTTGGCTTGTAGCCGTAATTTGTATTGTTATTTGGATTTTAGGATTTTTTGGAATTGTATCTGGAATGCCTACAGGTAATTTAATTCACATACTACTGGTAATTGCCGTAATTGTAGTATTGTACAACCTTATTTCAGGACGTGGTCCTTTGAGATAAAATTAAAGATTTAAACTATTTTTAAAAGACGAATCATTTTGGTTTGTCTTTTTTATGCATTAACCTCAAAAATTTAAATATTAATTAGAAATCAGTTAGGAGCCGGAAATCGAAATGATTTAAATAAAGCATGATTAATGTGCTTATTTCTCTTAAATTTGCTTTTGGATTTACATTTCCCCAGTATTTCAATAATAAAACATTAGAAAAAAATTATAATAAGAATGAGAAAAGAACAACACCACAAACGTTGGAATGAAGTGAAAACAAACGATTCCTGGGCTATTTTTAAAATCATGGGTGAATTTGTGAATGGCTATGAAAAATTAAGTAAAATAGGTCCTTGTGTTTCTATTTTTGGTTCTGCTCGTACCAAACCAGACCATAAATACTATAAACTAGCTGAAGAAGTAGCTTGCAAAATAGTAGAACATGGCTATGGTGTTATAACTGGTGGTGGACCTGGAATTATGGAAGCTGGAAATAAAGGTGCTCATATTGCAGGTGGAACATCGGTTGGTTTAAATATTGATTTACCGTTTGAGCAACATGATAATCCATATATTGATTCTGATAAAAGTTTAGATTTCGATTATTTCTTCGTGCGGAAAGTCATGTTTGTAAAATATTCACAAGGTTTTGTGGTAATGCCTGGTGGCTTTGGAACTTTAGATGAATTATTTGAAGCCATTACCCTAATTCAAACAAATAAAATTGAAAAATTCCCCATTATTTTAGTTGGAACTGATTTTTGGTCCGGATTATTGGATTGGATTAAAGCGACCGTTTTAGATGGTTTTGCCAATGTAAGTGCCCATGATTTAGATTTAATTCACCTCGTTGATACGGCTGATGAAGTTATTCCAATTCTAGACAGTTTCTATAAAGAATCTGAATTGTCGCCTAACTTCTAAAAACGTCTCATATTGGCCTACATAAAAAACAAAGGATTCTTTTTGGTGCTTTTCGGTATCTTAAATTTTACAGGAATATATTCTCAAGCATCTTTTAATGTGATGTTTTACAATATCCTGAACTTTCCTTCAGAAAATGCTGTGCCAAATAGAATTGCTCATTTAGAAGTGATTTTGGATGATTATCGTCCTGATATTTTTATGGTTTGTGAACTCAACAATGAGTTTGGGGCAAATAGTATTTTACAAATGATTCAAGAGAGAATTAACAATGATTTTGAGATGGCAACATTTCAAACCAATACCTCTGATGATACTATTGGGAACCAAAACGATTTACAAAACCTGATTTATTATGATGGTTCTAAATTCACTTTAGAGAGCCAAACAATTGTACCTACTATTTACAGAGATTTTAATCACTATCGCTTAAAACTAAATACGGTTAACCAAGACACCAACCCACTCTATTTGGATGCCATAGTTTGTCATTTAAAAGCATCTAACGGAACCCAAAATCAAGTTTCCAGGCTGCAAATGGTTAACGATTTAACAACCTATTTAGGTGGGTTACCAACCAATAGTAATGTCCTATTGGCGGGCGATTTTAATGTATATACCAGTTCAGAACCTGCTTTTCAGGAATTAATTGACACCACAAACCCAATCACTTTTGTAGATCCTGCAAATAGCATGGGAAGTTGGCATAATAACACCAATTATGTCAATGTATTTACACAATCTACTAGAACCCAAACGGGTTTTGGCGGTTCAAATGGCGGATTTGATGATCGTTTTGATTTTATCATGACTTCGGAAAATATGATAACCAATTCAGATTTGTATTACAGTCCTAACAGTTATCACGTTTATGGTAATAATGGTAATGTACCTTGCTATAATAAATCTATAATTGATTCGGAATGTGCAGGAGCTAAGTTTTCCGTTAGCATTCGTGAAGCACTTTATTACTTTAGTGATCACTTACCAGTAACCCTAAAAATTTCTACGAATGCCACCTTATCAATCCCAGAATTTTCAACTTCTATAAGCAAGCCAATTGAAATTGTTGGTCCAAACTACATACAAAATACCTTAACCTTAAAAGTTAATACGCTTCCTCAAGGAACGAACTATTTAAAAATCTACAACACATTAGGACAACACGTAAAAACCATCCCAGTTAAAACTGCGTATACTTATAACGTAACCTTAACAAATTTATCTGCTGGCATCTATTATATTGTAGCCAACAACACACAAGTTGAACCTTTAAAGTTTATTAAAACACATTGAGCATTCGATATCTATTAACGAGCATCTTTTTTTCTTTTAGTATTCTAGCATTTGGACAAAATGCCATGAATATTAAAGCGACGTTTGATGTGGAAAAAAATCAGATACGCATTGCGCAATCTATTACCTATTTTAATAAAACCAATGATACACTTCAAACCATTTATTTAAACGATTGGAGCAACAGTTTTGCAACAAAAAGTACGCCTTTAGCAAAACGTTTTTCTGAAGAGTTTAAAACGGAGTTTCACTTTGCAAAAAATGAAGATCGTGGGTATTCTGTAATAACATCCATCCATCAAAATAATAAAGAATTACGTTTTGATCGTGTTAAAGAGCATATTGATGTTGTTAAGGTGGAATTAGAAAACCCCTTACTTCCACACAATTCATACACCATTCAATTAAATTATATTGTTCAAGTACCCAATGACAAGTTTACACGATATGGGGTGAGTTCCTTTGGCGACTATAATCTTCGGTATTGGTATGTTACGCCAGCTATTTATAATGGTGATTGGCAATATAGCAGTCATAAAGATTTAGATGATATGTTTGTGCCGGCGTCAGATATCCGACTAGAAGTTACCTGTCCATTAGGTTATTATCTAGAATCTGAATTAGATAAAATTGATTATTTCCATGTAAAGGACACACAAACGGTTGTGTTTTCAGGGAAAAATCGTGTTAATTCCAAGTTGTTTTTAAACAAACTGTCTTTATATCGTGAGATAGAAACAGATCAGTTCACCATTGTTTCCAATGTAGATGATGAGAATCTAAGTGTCATGAATAAAGCATTGGTTACGGACAAAATAGTTCAGTTTTTAACCACTAATTTAGGCGAATATCCACATGAACGTTTATTGATTACGGATATTGATTATCGTAAAAGTCCTATTTATGGATTGAATTTATTGCCGAGTTTCATCAGACCTTTCCCTGATCACTTTCAGTACGAATTAAAAATATTAAAAACAGGACTTCGTAATTATTTAGAAAATATACTACTAATTAATCCACGAACGGACCAATGGTTAATAGATGGGATTCAAACCTACTATTTAATGAAATATGTGGATGAGAATTATCCAGATATGAAACTAGCTGGAACGCTTTCTAATATTTGGGGTATCAAGTCATTTCATGCTATGCAATTGGATTTCAATGCACAATATAGTTTTCTATATATGCATATGGCGCGCCAAAATATTGATCAGCCATTAAGCATGGCAAAAGATTCGCTAATAAAATTTAATGAAAACATAGCCAATAAGTATAAAGCCGGCGTTGGTTTAAAGTATGTTAATGATTATTTAGGAAACAACACGGTAGATTCTACCCTAACCGAATTTCTAAACACTAATAGAAATAAAGAAGTAACCACCGAAGGTTTTGAGCATTTTTTAAAATCGAAAACTGATAAAGATTTAGGCTGGTTTTTTACCGATTACATTCACTCAAAAAAATATATTGATTACACCATTTCCAAAGCCGTTCGCGAAAACGACTCCATTCGGGTAACTATTAAAAATAAAAGCAATATTAATGTGCCAATCACCTTATTCTCTTTCACCGATAAAACGGTGACCTCAAAAATTTGGTTAGGTAGTATTAAAGATTCGCTAACGGTAACGATTCCTGATACAGAAACCACGAAGGTTGTTTTAAATCATGACCAAGTTGTTCCAGAATTTAATATGCGTAACAACACCAAGACGCTCACAAAAGCACTATTTAACAGGCCATTACAAGTTCGGTTAATTAAAGATATAGAAGATCCTGATTACAACCAGATTTTTCTCATGCCCATTGTGGAATTTAATAATATTTATGATGGTATTGTTTTAGGTGTTAAAGCTTACAATAAAACAGTGTTACGCAAAAATTTCTATTATAAAGTAGCACCACAATATGGTTTAAAATCACAATCCCTTACCGGTTCTATTACGCTAAACTACATTCAGTATATTGATGATTCCTCACCATTATTCAACATTAATTATGGTGTTGGCGCCAGTTATTCCAGTTATGCAGATGGTTTGTTTGTACGGAAGTTTACACCTGCCGTTCAATTATCGTTTCGTGATAAAAGCAACCTACGTTCCAACAAGCGCCACTATTTAAACTTACGCTATGTGGATATTAATAGGGATTCGGATCCTACTGCTTTACTGACTTCTGAAACCAATCAGCCTAATTATGGTGTTCTTAATTTGCGTTATAATCATATTGACAAAGATTTGGTGAACTACTCCTCATGGTTTGCGGACACGCAGTTTTCGGAAAAATTCGGAAAAGTCGCGCTGAATTATGAGTATAGAAAGCTTTCTAAAAACAACCGTCAATATAATTTACGCTTCTTTGCTGGTGTGTTTCTTTATAATAAGACCTACAATGATTCTGATTACTTCAGCTTTGCTCTGGATAGACCAACCGATTATTTATTCGACTACAACTATTACGGACGCTCTGAAAGTGATGGGTTATTCAGCCAGCAACTTATAATTGCGGAAGGCGGTTTTAAATCGCAATTAGAACCTAGTTTTGCCAACCAATGGATTACCACCTTAAATGGCAGTATGACTATTTGGAAATACATCATGGCTTATGGTGATGTTGGTTTCGTGAAAAACCATAATGATGGTGCCGAATTTGTTTATGATACAGGTGTACGTGTGAGTTTAATTGAAGATTATTTTGAACTCTATTTTCCGGTGTATTCCAATTTAGGATGGGAAGTTGCCCAACCACAATATGCCGAGAAAATTAGATTTATTGTGACTTTAGATTTTAAAACCCTGTTAGGATTATTTACGAGACGTTGGTATTAAATATTTATAAAGTAGCATCTTCTCATTCACTACACTATCTGTAACAGAATCCTTAAAATCATCATTTTATTATTAATTTAATAGAAAACCAGGCTATTTTCTTATAATCATGCATTTTTATAACAGTATTTCCCGTTGTGAATCTTACTTATAATAATTACCTTTGCAAAAACACCTATTCACGTATGAAAGCAAATCCTGAAGTAAACAAAGACCTTTCTTTTGAAGATTTTAAAGCCGAAGTTTTAAACGATTATCACCTAGCTGTTACCTCTCGCGAGTGTAGTTTGTTAGGTCGTCGTGAAGTGCTTTCTGGTAAAGCAAAATTTGGAATTTTTGGCGATGGTAAAGAAGTACCACAATTAGCCATGGCAAAGGCATTCAAAAATGGCGATTTTCGTTCAGGATATTATCGTGATCAAACCTTTATGATGGCTATTGGCAAACTAAATATCGAGCAGTTTTTTGCTGGACTGTATGCTAATACGGATTTAAAAGAAGAACCAATGTCTGCAGGACGCCAAATGGGTGGTCATTTTTCTACGCAGAGTTTGGATGAACATGGAAATTGGAAAAATTTGCTAGAACAAAAAAATTCAAGTTCAGATATTTCGCCTACGGCTGGGCAAATGCCACGCTTATTAGGATTAGCACAAGCATCAAAAATTTACAGACATGTAAAAGGTATTGATACCACTAACTTTTCAAACGAAGGAAATGAAGTAGCATGGGGAACCATTGGAAATGCCAGTACAAGTGAAGGGTTGTTTTTTGAAACTATTAATGCTGCTGGTGTTTTACAAGTACCAATGGTAATGAGTGTTTGGGATGATGAATACGGTATTTCGGTTCATGCTAAACATCAAACAACTAAAGAAAATATATCAGAAATCTTAAAAGGTTTCCAACGTGAAAATGACCAAAAGGGATATGAAATTTTGCGTGTTATTGGTTGGGATTATCCAGCCTTAATTGAAACCTACCAAAAAGCGTCTAAAATTGCACGTGAAGAACATGTGCCTGTTTTAATACACGTTCAGGAATTAACACAACCTCAAGGGCATTCAACGTCTGGTTCGCATGAGCGCTATAAAAATGAAGAGCGTTTGGCTTGGGAAGTAGAACGCGATTGTAATTCCAAGCTTCGCGAATGGATTATTGCCAATGGTATTGCCACGGATGAGGATTTATCCGCTGTTGAAAAAACCATTAAAAAGCAAGTTCGCGACGGTAAAAAAGCCGCTTGGACCGCTTTTACACAACCTTTAAAAAATGAGAAGATTGAACTCGTTGCTTTACTAGAAAAAGTTGCTGCAGCTAGTTCTAATAAAGTGTTTATTGAAAAGCTTAAAAATGATTTAGCTGATAATTCAGAGCCCATTCGTAAAGATGTTTTATCTACAGCACGCAAAGCATTGCGTTATGTTGTAAATGAAACATCAGTAACTAAAAATGAATTAGCCGCTTGGATTAATAGCTATATAGCGGAGGTTCAACCAAAATACAGTTCACATTTATATTCACATTCTGATAAATCGGCATTGAAAGTTCAGGAAGTGAAACCCACTTATGACGATTCTAGTGAAGAAGTAGATGCACGTTTAGTAATTCGTGATAACTTTGATGCCATTTTTAGCAAATACCCTGAAGCGCTTATTTTTGGTGAAGACGCTGGACATATTGGCGATGTTAACCAAGGTTTGGAGGGTATGCAAGAAAAATATGGTGAATTACGGGTTTCCGATGTTGGGATTCGCGAAGCCACTATTTTGGGGCAAGGAATTGGTATGGCCATGCGTGGTTTACGTCCCATTGCTGAAATTCAATATTTGGATTATATTCTGTACGCCTTGCAAATTATGAGTGATGATTTAGCAAGTTTACATTACCGAACTAAAGGTCGTCAAAAAGCGCCTGTAATTATTAGAACACGTGGTCACAGACTGGAAGGTATTTGGCATTCAGGTTCACAAATGGGTGGTGTTATTCATTTAATTCGTGGGATTCATGTACTCGTTCCAAGAAACATGACCAAAGCTGCTGGTTTTTATAATACATTATTAGAAGGTGATGAACCTGCTTTAATTGTAGAATGCTTAAATGGATACCGTTTAAAAGAAAAAATGCCAACCAATATTGGTGAATTTAAAACACCATTAGGTGTTGTAGAAACCATTCGGGAAGGTAATGATATTACGTTAGTGTCTTATGGTTCAACACTTCGGGTGATTGAGCAAGCTGCTAAAGAATTGCAAGAAGTAGGTATTAATGCCGAAATTATTGATGTACAATCTCTATTGCCTTTCGATTTAAATCATGATATTGTTAAGAGTGTGGCAAAAACAAATCGTTTAATGGTTATTGATGAAGATGTTCCTGGAGGTGCCTCTGCATATATATTAAATGAAGTTTTAAATACACAGAACGCCTATAAACATTTAGATAGTAAGCCAGAAACATTAACTGCCAAAGCACACAGACCAGCTTATGGAACGGATGGTGATTACTTCTCTAAACCGTCTGTTGAAGATGTTTTTGAAGCGGTTTACAACGTCATGCATGAATCAAATCCTACCGATTTTCCAAAATTGAGATAAGTCGCAATATTTAAAAGTAATTTTAAAGACCTGATTGTTTAAATTAACAATCAGGTCTTTTTGTTTTTATTATATTTATGCTCTAACTAAAACAATGATGCTTTTTATTTATATTGGCTTCAGAAAAAAAACGACCCTATGCTGACAAAAAATTACAACGATTTAGCTTTAGCTATTTTAAGAGTTGGACTCTCTGGAATGATGCTTGTTCATGGAATTCCTAAAATTGAACGTTTATTTACAAGTCCTATTGAGTTTGGCGACCCTATTGGAGTTGGACCAACATTATCATTAATATTAGCCCTTATTGGAGAAGTAGTTGCTCCTATCCTCATTATCATTGGTTTTAAAACCAAATTAGCGGCGCTACCGGCAGCCATTACCATGTTTGTTGCGGCATTTATTGTGCATTGGGAAGATGATTTTGGCACCAAAGAAAAAGCACTTTTATACCTTGTTGGATTTCTAGTGATATTTTTAGCAGGACCTGGAAAGTACGCTTTAGATAAACGCTAATTCTGACCCTTACAATATAAAAGGATTCCTCATTTTAAGGGGTTGATTTGATTTAATTAAACTAAAAAATTCCCGTCCATGCCTATATGTATTAAGGTTGACGAGAAATAAATATGAAAGCCGTTTCCGTAGTTACCATAAAAAAAGAGTTACAGCATAAATCCGATAAAGATTTAATGGAATTGGTGCTGCGCTTGTCTAAATTTAAAAAAGAAAATAAGGAGTTGCTCACCTATTTATTGTTTGAGTCTCATGATGAAACGGGTTATATAGAATCTGTTAAAAACGAAATAGATTTGCAGTTTTCAACCATTAATACTACAAGTTATTTCTATATCAAAAAAAGTGTTCGGAAAATCTTGCGACTCATAAAAAAGTACGCACGCTATTCCTTAAAAAAGGAAACGGAAGTCGAGCTTCTGCTCTATTTTTGTGAAAGCTTAAAAGATATGACACCTTCAATAAAAAGAAATGTAACGCTTACTAATATTTTTGAAAGGCAAATTTTAATGATTGAAAAAATTGTTAAAACCCTACATGAAGATTTACAGTATGATTATAACCTGGTATTGGAAGAGTTGAAAGAATAATAAATCAAATACGGCGTTAAATTATACGCCTATGAAAGTCGGTACAATTTCTTTGTTTTCGTTATTCAGAAAAAAATGATGGGTTTCTGAAACTAGTTCAGCATGACGCAGGTTTGAATAAACATAAAAAAAACGCAAACCTTAAGGCTTGCGTTTTTTAATATAGGATTGACAAATAGATTACGCCATCTGTGCTTCATGTTTACCTTCATAAACTTCTTCCACTAATTTCTTATTGAAAGCTGGTAAATCTTTCGGTGAACGACTTGTTACTAAACCACTATCCACCACAACTTCCTCATCGACCCAGTTTGCGCCAGCATTTATGATATCTGTTTTAATAGATCCGTAAGATGTTACTTTTCGGCCTTTTAAAACATCTGCTTCCGCTAATAACCAAGGTGCATGACAGATTGCTGCAACGGGTTTGTGATTTTCAAAAAATGATTTCACAAAACTCACGGCATTTTTATTCTTTCGCAATACGTCAGGATTAATGACTCCTCCCGGTAACATTAAAGCGTTGTAATCATTTTGCGATACATTGTCTAACGTTTTATCTACCGTATAGGTTTTACCCCAATTACCATCAGTCCATGATTTTATAGTTCCTGATTCTAAACTCACAATATCTACATGAGCTCCTGCTTCTTCTAGTGCTTTTTTTGGTTCTCTTAATTCACTTTCTTCAAAACCATTTGTAGCTAATATAGCTACTCTCTTTTTATTTAAACCCTTCATTTTAAGTATTTTTAAGATTATTAATTCGTTTACCTTAATATAATAGATATCTAGGCTCCCAACGAATTTGAGCCGTCATTTAACGGAAGTTTAATAAAAAATGTTAAAGGATAAAGTTGAGATGTTAAAATGAAGAAAAACTGTTAATACATAATCCGGACCATAAGTTCTTTCAGTAAATCGCTTTGTGGAACCGCATTGGCGCCTACGCCTTTTCCTTTCACATCAAAAACACGAAGATCAGAAATAATAGCACTGACCTTTTTCATGGGATAATTACGAGCCGCAACTATATATTCCTCCGTAAAATAAGGCGATATTTTTAAGGCAGCTGCTACATTTCTTGATGATTTATCCTTTAAACCATGTAAATGTAACACGCGACTAAAATACGTATATAAAAAACCAACGGTTAAAACCATAGGATTATCCTTTGGGTTTTCGCCAAAGTAGTTGATAATTTTATTCGCTTTTACCACATCACGATAGCCTATTGCTTTGTGTAACTCAAAATTATTATAGTCTTTACTGATTCCTATGTTTACCTCAATTAGTTCAGGTGTAATTTGTGTACCTTCTGGTAATACAATTCGCAGTTTATCTAATTCATTACTAATTTTGCTTAAATCTGTACCCAAAAACTCGGTTAACATCTGCGCTCCTTTTGGCGTGATACTATAGTTTTTTCCTGCCAAAACCTTATTAATCCAAGACGGCACTTGGTTGTCATATAATTTTTTGCTTTCAAAAACAAGAGCCGTTTTATTCAATGCCTTATATAACGCTTTGCGTTTGTCAATTGTTTTATATTTATAATTAAACACCAGAATGGTTGAAGGTTGCGGGTTTTTAGCGTATTCCACTAAATTTTCAATCGTTCTAGATAAATCTTGTGCTTCTTTAACAATAATGACTTGGTATTCGGCCATCATGGGAAAACGTTTGGCATTACCAACAATTTCATCAATAGTTACATCACGACCATATAATACCATTTGATTAAAACCGCGTTCGTCTTCCGTTAAAACGGTTTCTTGAATATAATCGGAAACCTTATCAATATAATAAGGCTCTTCACCCATTAAAAAATAAATAGGCTTAAAATTCCGTTTCTTAATATCACTTACTAATTGTTTAACTTCGTCCAAAATTGCTGACTTTTCGAAATTTAAAATACCTAATCTTAAAAAAGGCTTAAGGCATTTGGTTTTTGATTATTGAACGTTAACTTTGGCAAAACCATAAGTGGCAACTATGCAAGCACTCAATTTTCCGAAGTTTTCGTTTCGTTTCAAAAATAGCGAAAATAAAGTATCTATATTCGATCCTATTCGGAAAAAATTTGTGATTTTACAACCAGAAGAATGGGTTCGTCAACATTGCTTGCAAGTTCTAATTCAGGATAAAAACTATCCGAAATCGCTTATTAACGTTGAAAAGGAATTACGTGTCAACGATTTAAAGAAACGTTATGATATTGTTGTTTATAATTCGGATGGTACCATTCACCTAATTGTTGAATGTAAAGCGCCCAGCATCCCAATTAATCAAAGCACATTTGACCAAATTGCGCAATATAATTTAACCCTAAACGCTACCTATTTAATGGTAACCAATGGTTTAAATCATTATTATTGCCAAATGGATTTAGAAGCGGAATGCTACGCATTTTTAAAAGATATTCCCGATTATTCACGTGTTTAATACTATGAAAATAGCTGTTGTTATATTGAATTGGAATGGCCAAAAACTGTTGGAACAGTTTTTGCCAGCCGTTATGGCTTTTTCTGAAGAAGCTAATATTTATGTTGCCGATAATGCATCTACCGATGATTCTGTCCATTATATAAAGGAGAACTTTCCAGAAATCACCATTATCGAAAATTCTGAAAATGGTGGTTACGCAAAGGGCTATAATGACGCTTTAAAACAGGTTGAGGAAGACATCTATTGTTTGTTGAATTCGGATGTGGAGGTGACAGAAAATTGGTTAGAATCGATTCATACAGAATTTGAAAACAACCCTGAAACAGCTATCATTCAACCAAAAATTTTAGATTATAAAAACAAGGCTTATTTTGAATATGCTGGCGCAGCAGGCGGTTTTATAGATAAATATGGTTATCCGTTTTGCCGTGGACGTGTTTTTAATACTCTTGAAAAAGACAATAAGCAATACAATGACAAGACCAATATATTTTGGGCATCAGGAGCTTGTTTCTTCATCAGAAAATCAGTTTTTAAAAATTTAAGCGGTTTTGATGAATCGTTTTTTGCGCACATGGAGGAAATTGACTTATGTTGGCGCGCTTTCAATCAAGATTTAAAAACGGTTTATATGGGAACATCAACAGTTTATCATGTAGGTGGCGCAACATTAAAAAATACCAACCCAAAAAAAACCTATTTAAACTTTAGAAATAGTTTATTTACAATCACAAAAAATGCGTCTGGCAATTTATTCTTCCTAATTTTTACACGACTCTTATTAGATGGACTTGCCAGCATTATGTTTTTATTCACGTTGAAATTTCAGCATATTTTAGCTGTATTAAAAGCGCATTTAAGTTTTTATAAAAACCTTCCAGACCTGCTGAAAAAGCGAGCGGTGCTCCACCAGAAAGCTGGCTACTTTCAAACAAAATCTATTGTTTGGGACTATTATATTAAAGGCACCTATCGCTCTTAAAAATGATCATTATTTTATAGAGCACATTTCTTAATCAAATAAGTTAAAAACAATTGCGTTTTTCCTTTATTATACTGAAAACTAATTGTTTATAAATTTGTTAAAGTTTTTGTTAATACATGCCAAATGAACTAATCTTTTGTATAATTTTGGTATGTTAATAATTAACACCTAAAATCACATTAAGTATTATGAAAAAACTAATTTTATTGAGTATTTCCGCCATGTTCCTATTAGGTTCATGCGTTTCCAAGAAAGAATATGCAGCTCTTGAAGCCAAGCAAAAAGAAACACAAGATTTATTAAATACTGCTACGATAAAGTTAAACTCTTGCTTATCTAAAGCACAAGGTTTAGAAGATCGTCTAGCCGACTTTAAGAAGACCAACGAAAATCTTATTATCAGTAATGAGGCCTTAACTATGCTAACTACTAAAGGTGCTAGCAATGTTGAAAAGTCTCTTGAAAGTTTAAAAGAAAAAGATTTAAGAATTTCTAGATTGCAAGATGCTGTTAGCAAAAAAGACAGTGTCATGTTAGCACTTGTTACAAGTTTAAAGAAAGAAGTAGGTATCAACGATCCAGACATTCAAGTTAATGTTGAAAAAGGTGTGGTATTTATTTCAATTGCTGATAAAGTATTATTCCAAAGTGGTAGTTACAACGTATCAACTAGAGCTAAAGAAATTTTAGGAAAAGTGGCCACAGTTGTAAAAGCGAAGCCTACATTTGAATGTATGGTTGAAGCGCATACAGATCCTGTTCCATACAACAGACCTCCACTTATTGACAACTGGGATTTAAGTGTTAAACGTGCAACCTCTGTTGTTCGTGTATTAGAAGATTTAGGTGTAGCTCCTAAACAACTTATTGCGGCTGGTCGTTCAGAATTCCAACCTTTAGTAGATAATGACACGGCAGAAAACAGAGCTAAAAATAGACGTACTAGAATTATTGTTTTACCAAAAATTGATGAATTCTACGAAATGATTGACAAGGAAATGAAAAACCTTGCAGCTGACGGTAGATAATCGTTTAAGCCTATAAAATTTAAAAGCCCAATCGTTAAGATTGGGCTTTTTTTGTTCCCTTATGTCATGAAAAATATTTTTTTCAAATGAATCAATAATTAACATCATTTGTGTTAATAAAATGGGATATTTCTTATAATTTAACAGTAAACAAATAGTTTAACCAATATATTATCCCGTT
>NZ_JBLXHU010000029.1:0-30564 GCF_048259285.1 Bizionia sp.
AACTTTTACACAATTTACCCAAACTGTAAGACGGAAATCCTGGAAATAATTTCCGAGACAATCTGACGGTGCATAATTTTTTTCGGTTGAAATCTAAATCCAATAACTTGAATTCATTGCGTATTACGTTATAATCGAAATTCACATTATGAGCAACAAAAATGGTGTTTTGGGTTATATTGAGAATATCTTGTGCAACTTCTTCAAAAGTCGGCGCATTAGCCATCATGGCATTGTCAATACCGGTTAAAGTTGTTATATAAATAGGAATTTGGGTTTGCGGGTTTATCAAGGATGTAAACTCATCAATTATTTCATTTCCATCATATTTAAAGATAGAAATTTCAGTAATTCTATTGGACTGTCCAGTCGTTTCAACATCTATAATTGTATAGGTCATCTAATATGTTTTTCTAATGATTTAAGTTCGACACCTAAATTGTTAAACATGGTTATAATACTACTGATTTTTAACTCTTCTTGGTCGTATTCTTGTGTGTTAATACTGCATGTAAATTCCCATAGCTCCAACACTTCATCTATAGGTATTTCATAAGGTTTGTAGAGTGGATTATCTGAAACCAACAGTAAACCATTTGTTTCTTTAATGTTGTTAATAACGCGCTTGTAAACCATACCGTCGTTTAGCGTTAATAAAACATAGGTTCGGTTGCTTGAAATATCACGCCTATCTTCAACAAATTTACCAACCACATAAGAACCTTCTTTTAAAGGCAACATAGAATCGCCTTTAATAGGAAACGCACGGTGTTTTCCCGATGGTAAAAATGGCAATTTAATTTTCTGTAATTGCTCTATATATTCGGGGTCATCATAACCGGATAAATAACCAGCAGAAGCTTTAATGGGAACCACTTCAATTAAATTTTCATTGTCATCATCAACCGTTATGGGAAATAAAACACGGGTGTTTCCAATGTCAATAAAGGAGGTGTCTTTAGACTTGGTTAAATCGTTTTTTATCAGAATATCCACAGGAATTTTAAAGTAATTTGACAATTCAATAAGCATGTCAATAGAAGGCGTAGAGCGACCTTCTTCATACGAACTAATTCGAGAACGTGTAATTTTTAAGTCGTCCGCAAACACTTCTTGCGTTAACCCCTTGAGATGGCGAAGGTGCCGAATATTTTTAGTGATATTTTTCATAATGCTACAAATATAAGCAATAATTGCTTAATAATGTAGCTAACTTTGCGGTATGAGCAAACAAGTTTTACATCTGGATTTAGACACCTTTTTTGTGTCCTGTGAACGCCTGATTGATAGCCGATTACAAAAGCGACCATTGTTAGTTGGCGGAATTGGCGATAGAGGTGTGGTAGCAGCTTGTAGCTATGAAACCAGACGTTTTGGTGTGCATTCCGGTATGTCCATGAAAGTAGCTAGACGCTTATGTCCGGAAGCGGTTGTTATTAGAGGCGATTCATCTACCTACACCAAATATTCACACCTGGTGACTGAAATTATTAAAGAGCGCGTGCCTGTTTTTGAAAAAGCAAGTATTGATGAATTTTATGCCGATTTAAGCGGAATGGATAAATTTTTTGGGAGTTATAAATATGCTTCAGAATTGCGCCAGGAAATTATAAGAGAAACCGGATTGCCTATTTCGTTTGGGTTATCAGCCAATAAAATTGTGTCCAAAGTGGCTACAGGTGAAGCCAAACCGAATAATCAATTACGGATTGATATGGGTTTTGAAAAATCGTTTTTAGCACCATTATCTATTCGGAAAATTCCGTCTGTTGGTGAAAAAACCTATCAGATTTTACGGAATTTGGGAGTGGATAAAGTGCATGTGGTTCAGCAAATGCCTTTGGAAATGATGATAAGTGTTTTGGGTGCCAACGGTAAAACTATTTGGAAGCGTGCCAATGGTATTGATAATCCACCATTAATTCCGTTTCATGAGCGTAAATCTATTTCTACCGAGCGCACGTTTACCAAAGATACCATTGATGTGGTAAAATTACGAACCACTATTTTTGCCATGGCGGAAAATCTAGCGTTTCAGTTACGAAGAGCCGATAAGTTAACAGCTTGTATTGCTGTTAAAATCAGGTATTCCGATTTTAATACCTATACCAAACAAATTAAAATTCCCTACACCAGTGCAGACCATATTCTTGTGCCTGCGGTTTTGGAACTATTTGATAAACTGTACCAACGGCGTTTATTAATCCGTTTGGTAGGCGTTAAGTTCACCCATATTGTTACAGGAAACTATCAAATTAATTTGTTTGATGATACCGAAAACATGCTTAATTTATATAACGCTATGGATACCATTCGGAGTAAATATGGCGAATTAAGTATTCAGCGCGCCGCGTCCATGGGCGCAAAAACCATTGGACGTTTTAAAAACCCATTTAATGGCGAACCACCCGTAATTTTAGCACACCGTAAACACTAATGTATCTTAATTGTCACTCATATTATTCCTTGCGTTTTGGCACATTTTCAGAAGTTGATCTTTTGGAATTGGCTAAAGCAAATGGCGTGAAACATTTAGCGTTAACCGATATTAATAATACATCGGCTTGTTTAAATTTTATTCGAAAAGCGAAAGATTATAACATAAAACCCGCTGTAGGAATCGATTTTAGAAATGGCGCAAAACAACAATTTGTAGGAATTGCAAAAAACAATGACGGCTTTCAGGAACTGAATACTTTTTTATCGGAATACGCACATCAAAAAAAGCAGCTTCCAGACCTGTCTCCAAAATTTGAGAATGCGTTTGTAATTTACCCGTTGGAACAAGTTATGCAACTTGAGAAAACCAAATTTGAAAATTTTGAGTTTATAGGTATCACTATTAATGACCTTAAAAAGTTACCCTTTACAATTTATAAGGATTATGAAGATAAACTGGTTATTCAACAACAAGTGACTATTCGGAATAAAAAAGATTTTAATGCACACCGTTTGTTGCGCGCCATTGATAATAATACTTTGTTGAGTAAATTATCAAAAACAGAGGAATGTAGTGAGCATGATAAAATGTATCCCGAAGCGGATTTAGCAGAAATTTTTCAATTGTTTCCATTTATTTTAGAAAACACGAAGCAATTATTAAATGCGTGTTCTGTTGAATTTAATTTTGGAGCGGATAGAATTTCTCAAAATCAAAGTTTGTATTTAGAATCAGAAGAAGCCGATTTTAATTACTTAAAGAAACTCTGCGAGCAGAAAATTTACAGACGTTACCCATATCCTTCCGAAAAAGTACGAGAACGTTTAGAAACCGAACTCAAAACGATTAAGGAGATGAGTTTTGTATCCTATTTTCTTATCAATTATGATATTGTGAGCTATTCAAAAAGTCAAGGGTACATTCATGTAGGAAGGGGAAGTGGTGCCAATAGTATTGTAGCATACATTATAGGAATTACCGATGTAGATCCCATAGAATTGGATTTGTATTTTGAACGGTTTATTAATCCATTCCGAAAATCGCCACCTGATTTTGATATCGATTTCTCGTGGAAAGAACGCAATGATATTACCGAATATATTTTTAAACGTTTTAAAAATGTCGCGCTATTAGCTGTTTATAACACCTTTAAATTCCGAGCGGTTGTTCGAGAATTAGGAAAGGTTTTTGGCATGCCAAAAGAAGAAATAGATAAAATATGTACCGGTAGATATCAAAAACCAGAATTTGATGAAATGGGTGCTTTGGTCATTAAGTATGGCGAATTAATTCAGGGTTTTCCTAATTATGTTAGTGTACATTCCTGTGGGATTTTAATATTAGATAAACCTATTCATTATTATTCAGCAACCAATATGCCACCAAAAGGATTTCCTACTGTGCAATTTGATATGATTATTGCCGAAGATGCTGGGATTTTTAAATTCGATATTTTAGGACAACGTGGATTAGCAAAAATTAAAGACACGTTAGAAATTATTAAATATAACAGACCCGAAGCACCCGAAATTGATATCACAGATGTTGAAAAATTTAAAACAGATCCCAAAGTAAATGCGCTATTAAAAAACGGAAAAGCCACAGGTGCTTATTATGTAGAATCGCCAGCCATGAGAGGTTTAATGTGTAAACTCCAAACCCAAGATTATTTAGGATTGGTGGCAGCAAGCTCCATAATCAGACCTGGCGTTTCGGGTTCAGGGATGAAACAAGAATTTATTAAACGCCAAAGACATCCAGAACGTCGGAAAGAAGCCAATCCGATATTGTTAAAGATTATGCCAGAAACCTATGGCATTATGGTATATCAAGAAGATGTGCTAAAAGTGGCTAATCAATTTGCAGGCTTAACTTTAGGAGAAGCCGATGTGTTGCGGCGTGGTATGAGTGGTAAATTTAGGTCGAGAGCCGAATTTCAAGCGGTTGAAGATAAATTTATAGCCAATTGTAAAACTAAAGGCTATACAGATGCATTAACCCTGGAAGTTTGGGAGCAAATAAAAAGTTTTGCAGGCTATGCATTTGCAAAAGGACATTCGGCTTCTTATGCCGTGGAAAGTTATCAGAGTTTGTATTTAAAATGTTATTATCCGTTGGAATTTATGGTGGCTGTTTTAAATAATGGCGGCGGATTTTATAGCACTGAACATTATATTCATGAAACAAAAATGTGTCAGGGCATTATAAAAACACCCTGTATTAATAAAAGTGACCATCCCAATACAATAGAAGGAAACACGATTTATTTAGGCTTTGGTTATCTTAAAAATTTAGAAAGTTATACGGTAAAACGGATTTTAACCGAACGGCAGTTGTATGGTACATTCAAATCGTTGGATGATTTTATTGATCGCGTGGTGATTAGTATTGAACAATTAACCATTTTAATTAGAATTGGTGCGTTTAGTTTTACAGAAATCCCCAAATCCGAATTGCTTTGGAATGCTATTTTTAAGATAAATTCTAGTAAAGCAAAAACACCTCAAAAACAATTATTCAAACCAAACCATAAAGCCTTTACCTTGCCAACACTTAATTCCAGTTGGATAGAAGATGCTTATGACCAAATGGAATTATTGGGTTTCCCTTTGTGCAATTATTTTGATTTGATAAACGAACCCATTCGGGAACATATTAAAGCCAAAAACATGTTTCAATACCGAACTAAAAACGTGCTGTTATATGGTAAGTTGGTAAATACACGATTTCATAAAGGTGCTACAGGAAAACTCATGCGGTTTTGCACATTTGTAGATGATGAAGGGTGTTATTTTGATACCGTACACTTTCATGATACGGTAGAAAAATATCCCATTCATGGCATTGGAATATATGCGTGTTATGGGAAAATAACCGAAGAATTTGATTTTTGCAGTGTTGAAATTATTTGGACTCAAAAAATGGCATTAAAACCAGATCCACGGTTAAACTAATTGGCTCTGCCAAAGGGTATAATTCCCTGAAAGTTGGCCTTAACATTAAAAGCTCATTTCTTACCAATGCCTCGTGGATTTCCCTTCAGGTAGTTTACTGTGTTTAACTTTCATAAGAAATATCCATGATTTCAAAAACCCGATCCTCTTTGGCCAGTTTTAAAATAGCTTTTTCGCCTACCTTTTTATCCGTTAACAATCTCGCGATTGGTGAGATGAAGGAAATTTTACCTTTCGCAATATCGGCTTCATCCACACCAACTATTTGATATTTTTGAAACGTTTTGGCACTTCCAATTTTAAGGGTAATTAATGCGCCAAACCGAATTTCATCTTGCGGTTGTTTAGCTAAATCAACAATTTTTGCAGTGGTTATTCTATTTGTTAGTAATTGCAATTTGGCGTTTATATGGTTTATGGCAATACGTCTTTCTTTTTCGTTTGTAGTATTTAAGTGTTCTTTTTCATCCGCAAAGGCTTGTTTTTCCACCAATAATTCATCCATCCCATTTGGAGTCACGTAGTTTGTTACACCTTCAGGCAAATCTGCTCGTGGTGCTACAAAAGGTATGTCTTCTTGGTCATCTTCTTTTACAAATCCTCTACTCATAATTTATGTACGTTTTTGTTTTCCTAATTCAATAAGATAAAACTATTTTTTTAATTAGCCGAACCCTGCATTCAATGTTTTTTGGTGGCACAATAATTAGGTAATATTTTCCAAAAAAAAAAGGCTGTAAATAAAAATTCACAGCCTTTTTTTAATAATTAAGGAAAATTTAATAAACCATAACGCTAGACTCTTGATTTCCGCTTCTTCATTTTTTTATCTTCCATTTTCTTTAAAATCTTCTCTTGTTTCCTATCGTTTAATTCTGCTTTTGTAAGCTTCTTTCTTAATTTAGCCATGATATTGTTATTTTAATTTTAGGTAAAAAATAGAACATCGTTTTAACTCCATATTTATACGTTATTTTAATGCGAGCACAGGTATTCAGGATGTTTAAATTGAAAAATTTCTGTATTAAATAATGTAAAGGAGTTGTTCAGGCACACGCGCTATGCCTGACTAATTCAGGAAGATAATTTGGCGTTTTGGAGATAATTCAAAATAGAAATAACCACCAAAAAACCTGCTCACGAAATTTTCGTAAAAAGTAATTAGGCAGTTTGTTACAATTAGATTCATAATCTCTATTCTCACAGCAATTTATTTGCCATTAAAAGGTAAACATAGTCCTTATATTCCAATTAAACAAATTTAGAGCAGACAGTTGTTAACGCCGTTTACTATTGGCATTTTATAAACGTTTTTTCTTGTAATTTGCCCAATATGTTTCTTTTTAAAACTAGAAATTGGTACTTGGTGCCAAAAGCTATTTCCGTGAATTTTTAATGCTCATTTCCGTACTTAAAATTTTATCAACTGCTTGTCTATATTTTGCTGGATTTGAAGCTTTTTTTATAGCTTTATATACTTTTTGCGGATTGGAAGTCGATTGCGAAAAGAATTCCCAAAAACCGAGCATTTTCATTTTTATAGGTGTTGGTCCAGACAAGTATTCATCGTATTGCTGATAAATAGTATCATGAAATTTAGAAAATATTTCCCACCTATTTTCAGGATAGTCTGTGGTGTCATTTTTTATCATACTTGGTAAAAACGGATCGGCAATTAGGCCGCGCCCAATCATAAAATGATCAATACTCGGAAAGCGTTTTTTCATGACTTTAAAAGCAGAAACACTAGTAATATCACCATTGTAATACAATTTGTGCTTGGTGCTACTAATGCATTTTTCAAACGCATCTAAATCTACAGGGCCTTTATAAAGTTGCTTGCCAATTCTAGCATGTATGGCAATGTTCTTAAGCGGATACTTGTCTAAAATAGGAAAGGCATCTAAAATTTCTTCAGCATGTTCATAGCCCATACGCATTTTCATAGATACTAAAATATCCGTTTCATTATGCGCTCTGTGTAAAACTTCGTCAATTCGTGACGGGTTACAAATTAAACCTGAACCCATTCCAGACTTGGTAACCATGGGATAAGGACAACCTAAATTCCAGTTTAGCTCCTTGTAACCTAAACTTTGAACATATTTGATAACAAATAAAAATTCATCTGGATCATTGGTCATTACTTGCGGAATAACTTCTATAGTCGCATTGTTTTCTGGTAATAAATCATTTTGATAAGATTGCTTAATTTTCAGTTTGCCATTAAGCTTAATATAAGGCGCATAAAACGTATCAATACCACCAAAGTACTGATTGAAAGCATTGCGAAACCTGAAATCTGTAAAACCCTGCAAAGGTGATGAAAGAAGCGTATGAGCCATGATGTTATTTAGTTGTGCAAAGATAGGTTTTTTGCTTTATGGTTTGGATTTATAGATACAATATGATACCATTTTAAGCAACTTATTTTAAGGTACGCTATCTTTGCACGACGCCATCTCAAATCCTATTTATTACACCACCCTTTATGCAGCTAAATACAGCCTATCCTGCAACGACTTTGCTGGCTTGTTGTAAAGTGAGTCCGTAACCTTGATTGCGTTCATCAAAACTACTATCACGCTCATAAAGTTTAAACGGAATTCCACAAAGGATGCGAGCCACAGCAAGCGCTACACCACCAATGCCATCAGCAATAATAGCCGCGTGTGGATAATTTTTAGTATCGGTTTGAGGTGTATGACGCGCTGAAACCAAACCAGAACCCAAACACTTCAAACAGAAGTAGAGGTGACCTCTAGGACGAATTGGAGTTGTTTCTTTGCTAATTATTTTTTTACCACGTCCATGACATTCAGGGCAAAAGGTATCCTTAACGGAATTGATTTTGGAGTTAATCATTTTATTCAAGGCGCATTTTGGAATAAGCTAAATACTACTTGCTGTTTTCTGCTACTGGTGAAATCATAATATGTGCTCTATGCGTTCCTGGATTCATAATCCAAGGATGATTTTGAGCAATTGGAACTTCTGGTAAACCTGTAGATTCTGCTGTTGCGTATGGCATATAAACGACATAGCGAAGTTTCGCGTTTTCAACTTTACTTGTTTCAGGATCGTAATCCGTATCAGGACCATAGTAAATGTGCAAGGTTGATCCAATGGTCATTTTAAGTTTTCCCGATTTCACTTCTTCTTCACGAATATCAAATATTTCTTGATGGTTTTTTCCTTCCGCTTTCAAAGCGCGCCCTCTTGCCATGAATGGCTCAAGATCTTTATGATACGCTGCGGCACTGAATCCATTTTTATTCGGATGGTCAGCAAGAATAATAAATTCATTGTTACCTTCTCTTAAGGTCACAAATTCACCAGCCATATTGTATCCTATAATTTTAGCGCCAGATCGGCTTACTTCAGGAGCAGCCATTAATGCGGTTGCAATTAGTGCTTCGTCTGAATCAATTTTTTTTAGTTGTTTATTGACTTTATTTGTTACGCTATCTGTAGGCTTTTTAATTTCAGAAGATTCTTCAATTACCGGTTTCGTTTTGTCTGATGAGTTACAAGAAATTAGAATTCCTGCAAATAGTAATGTTGTAATAATACGTTTCATATTATATTGGTTTTTTCGTGTTGACTTAATGAATCTATACAATCAGACTTAAATAGTAAATTGCATCTTCATGATAAAGGCAAGATACTAAATCTTTAATTTCTTTGCGTGGACTATCTCTATTTAACGTTCATGCATTTTTATTTGCTTTGATCAATTAACGATGTTGTAATGCGTATTTTTGCAAATTGTATTACCTAATAGAAAACATGCGACATTTAAAAAAAACATCAGATAAAAAGGATAACTCACAGCCGAGAGTCACCATGAAACAGGCTTTTAAAACCATAATTTGGCCAAGACGAAATTTGGTTTTTATTGGTCTCCTTTTGATTGTAATCAGAAGTTTATCGGGTTTGGTTCTACCATGGCAAAGTAAAGTTTTACTAGATGAGGTGGTTCCAAATAAAGATACGTCGCAATTATACACCTTAATCGCCATTGTAATTGGTGCTATAACCATACAAGCCGTAACGTCCTTTTTATTAACTAGAATATTAAGCGTTCAAGCGCAATATTTAATTAGCGAATTACGATCAAAAGTTCAGAAAAAGGTGCTTTCGCTGCCTATTAGTTTTTTTGATAATACCAAATCTGGTGCTTTAGTGTCCAGAATTATGAGCGATGTGGAAGGTGTCAGAAATTTAATTGGAACCGGTTTGGTGCAATTAGTTGGTGGTTCATTTACAGCTGTTGTATCCTTAATAATTTTAATAAAACTGAACGCTTGGATGACCTTGTTCGTGTTTGTGCCATTATCCATATTTGGTTATATCGCCTTGCGTGCCTTCAAATTTATTCGTCCAATTTTTAGAGCCCGTGGTAAAATTAATGCCGAAGTTACAGGCAGATTAACAGAAACTCTGGCTGGCGTTCGTGTGATAAAAGCGTTTAATGCTGAAGAACAAGAAAACACGGTTTTTGAAAAAGGGGTTGATAAATTATATCAAAACGTCAAAAAGAGTTTAACAGCAACCGCTTTAATGACGAGTTCTTCCACGTTTTTAATTGGTGTGGCAACTACTGGAATAATGGGAATGGGTGGTTATTATATGATGATAGGTGAAATGACCACAGGTGATTTTTTATTCTTCACATTAATCCTTGGTTTCATGATTGCTCCAATTGTACAAATGAGTAATATAGGAAGTCAATTAACGGAAGCCCTTGCTGGATTAGATAGAACGGAAGAGCTTATGAATATGACGGCTGAAGGGGATAACAAAGCTAGACATATTGAATTGAATACCATAAAAGGAGCTATTGAATTTGATGACGTATCTTTTTCATATGAAGAAGGCAAAAACGTATTACACAACATCAGCTTTAAAGCGCCTGCTGGTTCTGTAACGGCTTTGGTTGGAAGTTCTGGTTCTGGAAAATCCACTATTGCGGGACTTTCAGCAACGTTTTTAACACCAAAATCAGGTAAAGTGACCATTGATAATCACGATTTATCACAGGTTAAATTAAGTAGTTTCCGGAAGTATTTAGGTGTCGTGCTGCAAGACGAATTTTTATTTGAAGGTAGCATTCGTGAGAACATCATGTTTCCAAGACCAAATGCCACTGAAGCCGATGTACAAAATGCGGTAAAAGCCGCTTATGTCAATGAATTTACGGATCGTTTTGATGACGGTTTAGAAACCTTAATAGGCGAGAGAGGTGTGAAATTATCTGGTGGTCAACGACAACGTTTAGCTATTGCTCGTGCTATTTTAGCAAACCCAAACATTATTATTTTAGATGAAGCGACGTCTAGTTTAGATACCGAAAGTGAAGCGCTAATTCAGAAAAGTTTAAATGAATTAGTTAAAAACAGAACCACTATTGTTATTGCTCACCGATTAAGTACCATTAGAAAAGCAGACCAAATTTTAGTCATAGAAGCTGGCCATATAGTGGAACGTGGTACACATGACCAATTGATAGCTAAAGAGGGTAGATATTATGAATTATACACCTATCAGGCTAAAATTTAACAGGTTGAAAAGAATAGAAACCGAAATATATTCTGAATTTAGAAAACAATTCCATTTCACACAATCTATGTATAGAACGCTATCTTTGCATCATGCCATCTAAAATCCTATTTATTACGCCACCCTTTACGCAGTTAAATACAGCCTATCCTGCAACGGCTTATTTAAAAGGGTTTTTAGAAGAACAACAAATATCTGTTGCACATTGCGATTTGAGTATCGAGCTGTTTACCGCCATTTTTACGAGCGAATTCCTACAGCTTATGTTTCAGGAAGCCGCAGACATGGAAAACGATCAATATCCGGAAATGAACAGGATGAAACACCGCTACATTTCAAGAGTCGATGCTGTTCTCGCATTTCTGCAGAAACAAGATATTAAAACGGCCCATAAAATTTTGGAACCACATTTTTTACCTTTGGGACATAGGCTCTCCAGAGTGAATACAGAAATTATATGGGAAGTTGGAGACGTAGGTATTATAGACAAAGCCAAGCATTTTGGAACCCTTTTTATTGAAGAAATAGGCGATTTTATACAAGCCAACGTGGACGAGTTTTTCGCGTTTACTAAATATGCGGAACACATTGGAACATCTGCGAGTAGTTTTGATCAATTGGATGAGTTTTTAAGTTACCAACCAACAATTATTGAAGAGAAAATGTTGGATATTTTAGTCGAACAAATTGAAACCGAAACACCCAATTTAGTTTGTTTTACCATTCCATTTCCAGGGAATTTATTTGCTGCTTTGCGTTGTGCACAATTTATAAAACAGCTTTTTCCAGATATTCATGTGGCTTTTGGTGGTGGCTATTGCAATACCGAATTACGATCGCTTACAGATCCACGGATTTTTGAATTTGTGGACTTTATATCATTGGATGATGGCGAAGGTCCTTTACTTAAAATGGTTAATTATCTGGAAGGTCATATTTCTATAGATGATTTAGAACGCACATTTGTTTTAGAACAGGAGGCCGTTAGCTATAAAAATAAAGTTCCAAACACTATTTATCATCATAGAAATCTACCGGCACCAGATTATTCCGGATTACCTTTTGATAAGTATGTGTCTTTTTTAGATGTTGTAAATCCTATGCATAGAATGTGGACGGATGCAAGATGGAATAAATTAACCATTTCTCATGGTTGTTACTGGAAGCAATGCACGTTTTGCGATGTGAGCTTGGATTATATTGGAAACTATCAAAACACAACAGCTGAAGATTTAGTTGATAAAATTGAAAAAATAATAAAAGACACCGGTATAACCGGTTTCCATTTTGTTGATGAAGCGGCGCCGCCTAAAATGCTCCGTGCGTTATCTAATACCTTACTAGAAAGAGGTGTAAATATTACGTGGTGGACAAATATTAGGTTCGAAAAAACCTTCAATTTTGAATTGTGTCAGCTCATGGCAAAATCGGGTTGTATTGCGGTAACTGGCGGACTGGAAGTGGCTTCAGATAGATTATTGTCCAAAATGAAAAAAGGTGTGGATATTGCCCAAGTTACACGCGTAACTCATAATTTTTCTCAAAACAATATCATGGTCCATGCCTATTTAATGTATGGATTTCCAACTCAAACGGAGCAAGAAACCATCGATTCTTTAGAAGTGGTAAAACAGCTATTTGAACGCAACTGTATTCAGTCTGCATATTGGCATCAATTTACAACCACTATTCACAGTCCCATTGGTCAGAATCCAGAAGCGTTTGGAATAGAAATAACAGGACCTGTTTTTGAAGGATTTGCTAAAAATGATTTATACCACCAAGATCCGAAAGGTGCTAATCATCCTATATACACCAAAGGGTTAAACTTGGCGCTACATAATTATTTAAATAAGGCAGGTTTTGAAAAGAGTATGTCAAGTTGGTTTGATTTTCCGGTTCCTAACACCACACATCCAAAAGATTTGATTGCGAGTTTCTTGGATTAACAGGCGGTAATGATCAACCAGGATTTGAATATGGTTGTTGTGCTATTCATGCATTTAACTTATTCGCTTTTCTTGCACTTTATGATTTTTACAATTCTATTAATTACAATTTGCGATAAATTCCAATTGTATCCATCAAAATTGGTCGTGTTCATAAATTGCACAACAACCGTATCTATCTCATTATGGTATTCCGCAAGACATTGATAGCCTGGAAGTAAACCGCCATGTTCGTAGACGTAAGAATAAATTTCCTGTTCACCTTCATTAAATACAGTGCCATCATTCAGGGCGCGTAAAAATATGCCAACATCCTGTGCTGTAGCAATCATTAAACCAGAATAATCCGTTTTTATGTCATTTTCTATTCCCACATAATACCCGCTCATAACATCGTCTATATTTACATCGTGTAGGGAGCCGAAGGTATTGTTGAGGTTGAGCGGAATTAATATTTCTTCTTTAATATATTGTTGATGGCTATAACCCACAACTTTATCTATTAGATCGGAGATTAGCATATAATTAGTGTTGGAATATTCATACCCTTTATCTGGTTTAAAACTAGCTGGTAAATCAAGCGCATATTCCAACTTTTCTTGCCTAGTTTCTGGTGGATTAACCCAATAATTTGGATAATTGGTAAAATTTGGAATGCCACTTCGATGTTGCAACATCATTCGCAACGTAATTTCATTGGCATTTTCAATTCTTCCAATGAGTTCTGGAAAGTAGTCCGCTAAAGTTTTATCCAAGGACAAACGCTTTGCTTTTATTAATTTGGTTGCAGCTACGGCAACATATAATTTGGTAATGCTACCAATTTTGAACAAAGCATCTGGTTTGGCCGGAATTTTATTTTCTCGGTCGTGCCAACCAGCAGTATAAAATTTAGGAGGTTTGCCTGCTTCGTCTACATAAACAATCATGCCATCAACGCCATGGGTAATAGCTTCTTCTACTTGTTCCTGAACCGTATCAGGCAGTGGTAATATCCATGCCTTGACCAAAATCCAAGGTACGAACCATAGGGAACTTATACTTGCAATAATAAAAAGTATTCTAAATGTGCGTTTTAGTTGTTTCTTCTTCATAATATTATTTCCTTTTAACACCAAAATTTCGTTGTTTTACAAGTGTGCTTCCTAGACACGGATTTCCAAACTACTGAAAGGTGTCTGTTATATAAGAGGTATTTTGGTTAATAGTATCACTTACTTTCCACAGAATGGTGTTTTGAGAATTCCCTAGAAAGCTTAATAGAAATAGAGAAATGATTAAAGAACTTCTTTTCATTTGTACAAAAGATTGTTAATGGATTATTTGATTTAAAAAATCGCCAAGATGAACTTGGTTACGCTTTATCATTTCGGATTTGGCTATTTCAAAATCTACCGCTTGCCTGTTTTGTGAGAGTTTAAATTTACCTTCCCAATGGGTAATTGTAATTTTAAAACCTGATACATAGGGAAGATATGTGTCCATATCTGGATCATCCTTATCTAATGTATAGTTGTGATGCGGTTGCTCTAAAAACTCTGTCATAGCAACCATAGTTTGCTTAATGCTTTCTGGGTCTTCAATTTCTGAAACGACGCCTTCAACGTGCACTTTTACATAATTCCAAGTTGGTAAATGTTTGGTTGTATAAATACTTGGTGAAATATAACATTGTGGTCCCGAAAAGATAACAGTTACCTTATTCTGGTTTTTCAGTAACGCGGCATGTGGATTATGTGCATCCAGATGACCAATTAATTCGTTGTTTTTATAAATTAATGGAATATGGGTTATTAACGGTTCGTTGTTTGAAACTGAAATAACAGTTGCCAACGGATAAGCACGTATCACATGAATTAAATGCTTTTTATTACTATCTTGATGTTGTTTTGGTGGATAACTCAAAATTTTGGGTTTGCTTTTACGGATTTATTTAAGTGACTAATTAATTGCAGTTGAAATTTACAATATTTATCTTTAACCTATGCCAGAAAAAGCACCCTCAATATCCATTAAAAATTGGTCGCAGGACGATCAGCCTCGCGAAAAACTGCGCGACAAAGGTAAAGCTGCTTTAAGTGATGCCGAATTGGTTGCCATTATTATAGGTTCTGGAAATCGGGATGAAAGCGCTTTGGATTTATGCAAGCGTATTTTAGCAAGTGTGGATAATAATTTAAATCAGTTGGGTAAGTTAAGTATTAAACAACTTATGGATTTCAAAGGTATTGGTGAAGCAAAAGCCATATCTATTGCAGCTGCCATGGAGTTGGGTAGAAGACGTAGAGGTGAAGAAGCTCTGGAACGTAAAAAAATTACATCCAGTGTGTCCGTTTTTGAACTCATGCAACCTATTATAGGCGAATTACCACATGAGGAATTCTGGATTATTTATTTAAATAATGCCAACAAGGTCATTCAAAAACAACAATTGAGTAAAGGTGGAATTACAGGAACTTTGGTTGATGTACGATTGGTACTTAAAAATGCATTAGAGTTTGGAGCGGTAGGAATAATACTAGCACACAACCATCCGTCGGGAACCTTAAAACCTAGCGAAGCCGATAAGCAAATTACACAAAAATTAAAAAAAGCAGGCGAAAGTTTAGATATTAAAGTATTGGATCATCTTATAGTAACAGAAAAGGCCTATTTTAGCTTTGCAGATGATAACTTACTGTAATGATTCTCATATACACGCCCAACATAACACCACGAATTAAGTATGCATTTAAGCATATTTTTACCCGTATCTTAAAGGTTCCAGTTTCATTTACAAGCACTGTAGAAGCGTTTATTTCGCATAATTCCATTAAAATTTCTTACGCCAAACAACCATTAGGGAACGAGTTATTTATAAAAAGTAATGAACTTCTTTTTGAACAAGGCTTATCAGATGTTGAAGTGCAAGTACATGATTGGGAGGAAACCAAATGTTTTTTTACAACCAACGATAAGAGCTGTATACCTTTTGATATGTTTGCGGCTACGTTTTATTTATTAAGTCGCTATGAAGAGTATTTACCACATGTAAAAGATGAATATGGTCGTTTTACGGCTGAAGAAAGTTTAGCCTTTAAATATGGATTTCTCCATCAGCCAGTAGTGGATATTTGGGCCTATAAATTCAAACAAATATTAGAGAATCAATACCCGGATTTTGTGTTTCCAAATAAAACCTATGCTGTAAAGCCAATTATTGATGTGCCTTCAGCCTTCAGTTTTAAAGCGAAAGGTTTAATGCGCACAATTGGTGGCACGCTTAAGGATTTATTAAGCTTTAAATTTCACAGATTATATATGCGTTTTATGGTGTTATTAGGATTTAAACACGATCCAGATGATACGTTTAAATATATTATAAATCGGCAAAAACAGCGTAAAAATAAATTTTTGTTTTTCTTTTTAATAGGTGATTATTCCACATATGATAAAGGGGTAAATGCACAAAAGAAAGAATTTATATCCCTAATAAAACAAGTGGCAGACTATTGCCAAGTGGGACTTAAAGCATCATTTTTTGCTTTGGATAATATGGCTATTCTGAAGAAGGAAAAGCTCCGGATGGAATCTATTTTAAACACGTCATTATTAGCATCTAGACAATCTTTCTCTAAATTAAATTTGCCTATTTCCTATAGGAATTTGGTGGAATTAGAAATTTTGGAAGATTATACCATGGGTTATGTTAATTACAGCGGTTTCCGAGCAGGAACCTGTACGCCATTTTTCTTTTATGATTTGGATTTTGAAATTCAAACGCCGCTAAAGATAACGGCATACCACGTTATGGATTATACGCTTTTAAAGCATAATTCGTTACTGGATAAAAAGGAATCTCTGTTGCGTGTAATTAACCAAGTGAAGCAAGTAAATGGTGAGTTTGTATCTGTTTTTCATAACTATACGTTTAGTGATTTAGAACGCTGGAGGGGCTTTAAAGAATTGTTTAATATGATATTAGATTCAGCAAATGAAGATTAACGGCATTACAGATATTTTTTTCGATTTAGATCATACACTTTGGGATTTTGATAAAAATTCAGCTTTAGCATTTCAGAAAATTTTCAACACTCATAACATAGATGTTGATATTCATGATTTTCTAAAAGTTTACGAGCCCATAAATTTAAGCTATTGGAAATTGTATAGAGAGGATCAGATTGATAAAGAATCATTGCGATATAGACGTTTAAAAGAAAGTTTTGATGCTATAAACGCCATAATTCATGACGATATTATTAATCAATTGGCTATAGATTATATTGTTAGTTTACCAACCTTTAATCATTTGTTTGATGGTACTTTTGATTTGTTAAATTATTTACAACCGCATTATAAAATGCATATAATTACCAATGGTTTCCAGGAGGCACAAGATAAAAAGATGGAACAATCCAAAATATCAAAATACTTTAAAACCGTTACCAATTCTGAACTAGCAGGCGTTAAAAAACCCAATCCTATAATTTTTGATTATGCCATTAATAAAGCCGAAGCCGATAAATCCAAGAGCTTAATGATTGGTGATAATTTGGAAGCTGATGTTTTAGGAGCGTTAAATTTTGGTATGGATGCTATTTGTTTTAACTATCATGGCCTGAAAATTGATAGTAGTATAAAACAAGTTACAAATTTGATGGATTTAAAAGCCTTTTTGTAATTTTAATGTATCTTTAATCTTTACTTTAAAAAAAATCATGATAAAAAAAATCACGCTTATATTCGTTTTATTTATAACCGTTCAATCTAGTTTTTCACAAAGTGATTTGGATCAATATAAATATGTAATTGTACCAACCACTTATGAATTTTGTACAGAACGCGACCAATATCAATTAAATTCATTGACCAAATTTTTATTTGAAAAGCAAGGGTTCGTTGCATTGATGAGTGATGAGCCTTGGCCACAAGATTTAATAAATAATGGCTGTTTGGCCTTATGGGCAGATGTGTTAAATGAATCTGGCATTTTTGAAACCAAGTTTAGATTAGAATTGAAAAACTGTCAAAAACAAGTTGTTTTCACATCTGAAGTTGGGCAATCGCGAGAAAAAAAATATAAAGTGGCTTATAACTTATCATTAAGACAAGCATTTGAGTCCTTTAATACAATTGATTATCGTTATAATCCTGAAATGCCAACTGAAGTCAGTACAACTACGAAACCCATTAAACCAACTACTATTACACCTCCAGTTGCCTTAATTGATCCTGCTATTTCTGAATCTAAAGAAGCTGATGAAAATCAAGCTTTAACGGCAAGAAAAAAAGATGGTATTAATTATGAGTTACTGAATGACAAAGGGGAAGTGGTTTACACTTTAATCTTTTCTGGTAAAGAAGCCTTTTATATGGTGGAAGGAATACAGGCTACCGTTTATAAAATAAATGATGTCTGGGTTATTGCTCAAACCACTGCCGACGGGTCATTACAAGTTGAAACATTAAACGTTACTTTTTAATAACCATATTTTTCCTTCCAGCGTTGTTTTAAAAACTCCCGTTGTGCGTTTTCACGTGCATTATTTCCGGGCTCATAAAACCTAGTGTTACTAATTTCATTTGGCAGAAATTCCTGTTTGGCAAAATTATTTTCATAGTTATGAGCATATTGGTAATTCTCGCCATAACCAATTTCTTTCATGAGTTTGGTTGGTGCGTTTCTAATAGACAAGGGCACGCTTAAATCGCCAGTATCTCGCACCGCTTGTTGTGCTTTGCTAATGGCCAAATAGGCTGCATTACTTTTAGGTGAACAGGCTAAATATGTTACACATTGACTTAATAAAATTCGGGATTCGGGATTTCCAATAGTGGAAACCGCCTGAAACGTATTATTGGCAATTACTAAAGCCGTTGGGTTTGCGTTTCCTATATCTTCACTCGATAAAATAAGTAGACGCCTGGCTATAAATTTCACATCTTCTCCACCTTCAATCATTCGCGCTAAATAATACACAGCGGCATTGGGATCGCTGCCGCGAATAGATTTTATTAGTGCTGAAATGATATCATAATGTTGCTCACCTGTTTTATCATATCTAGCTGTATTATTTTGAATGCGTTGTGTAACCAATGCATTAGTAATCATAATATCTCCTGTGTCGTGCGAATTGACAATTAATTCAAAAATATTCAACAGTTTTCGAGCATCACCTCCCGAAATACGCATTAAAGCTTCCGTTTCTTTTAACGTAATATTTTTTTGAGATAAGTAGGTGTCTTTTTCTATTGCACGTTTTAAAAGGGCTTCTAAATCCGTTTTATTAAAGGCATTTAAAATATATACTTGACAGCGTGATAATAATGCCGGAATAACCTCAAAACTCGGGTTTTCTGTTGTGGCTCCAATTAATGTTACCCAACCTTTTTCCACCGCTTGTAACAAGGAGTCTTGTTGCGATTTACTAAACCTATGAATCTCATCAATAAATAAAATGGGATTTTTGGTAGTAAATAAACCACCCGACTGTTTTGCCTTATCTATAACCTCACGAATATCCTTAACGCCTGAATTTATAGCACTCAACGTATAAAATGGTCTGTTGGATTCTGTGGCAATAATATTTGCTAAAGTGGTTTTACCAATTCCAGGTGGACCCCAAAGTATAAGTGATGGGATTAAGCCTTGCTTTATTTGATTGGTTAACGTACCATTAGGACCTATTAAATGTGCTTGACTAATATAGTCGTCAAGCGTTTTAGGTCTTAAACGTTCTGCTAAAGGTTCATTCATGGCGTAAATTTAATTATAATTATAGGTTCTATTAGAATGGTTTTGTACATTTTGATTAACAATTTATAATTAGTTGTCAATCTTACAGACTGACAATTTAACAGAACCTCATTAATGGTTAGTTTTTTGTTAGGATTTATATATGAAAAGTCAAGAAGAATTTAAATTTTCTAATCAGGTTATTTTAGTGCCAGTAGCATTTGTTTTGCTCATTTGGCTTGTATTCTGGTTTGAAATTCGTTTTGGGTTCGACTTTACAAATTATGGCATATTTCCGCAGAAGTTATTTGGGCTTCGTGGTGTTGTTTTTAGTGCCTTTATTCATTCAGGCATCACGCATTTATATCACAATACCATCCCGTTATTTGTGCTAACCGCTGCCTTGTTTTATTTCTACAGGGAGATGGCTTGGAAAATCCTTATTTTAGGAATTTTACTTTCGGGTTTGTTAACGTGGAGTATTGGCAGGCCAGCCTATCATATTGGTGCCAGTGGCCTTATTTATGTATTAGTTAGTTTTTTATTCTTTAAAGGTATTATAGCCAAGCATTTTAGGTTAATTGCTTTATCCTTATTAGTCATCTTCTTATATGGAAGTATGATTTGGTATGTACTACCTATTAAAGATGGCGTATCCTGGGAAGGTCATTTATCCGGATTGATTGTAGGATTGGTTTTTGCTTTTATCTTTAAGAAACACCTTCCAATACCTAATAAATACTATTGGGAACAACCGAGTTATATAGAAGAAGACGATCCGTTTCTAAAACACTTTGATGAACATGGTAACTTTATTGAAAGCTTACCAGAAATCGAAGACATTAAAACAGACGTGGAGGAGGAGAACCAACCCATTTCTATTAACTATATTTTTAAAAAGTCTGACGATTCATCAAACTAAGCGTTGTCTTACTACTTCATAAAGAATAGCACCACAAGCAACAGAAACATTTAAGGACTCTATAGAGCCGAGCAATGGAAGTTTGGCTTTGCTATCGGCAAGTTTTAAAACCGATGGGTTTATACCTCGACCTTCAGAACCCATTATGATTGCGCACGGAACTGTAAAGTCAATATCATATATGGTATTATTTGTTTTCTCGGTAGCCGCAATAACAGCAATGCCAGAAGCCTGTAAATGAAACATGGCATCTTTAATATGATCCACACGGCAGATGGGCATTTTAAAAACGGCGCCAGCACTTGTTTTTATGGTATCGCCATTTATGGGTGCGCTCCCTTTTTTTTGGATAATAATACCGTTAACACCTGTACATTCTGCCGTACGGATTATAGCTCCAAAATTCCGAACATCACTTAATTGATCTAGTAGCAAAAACAAAGGTGTTTTTCCAGATTCAATAACGTCTAATACTAAATTTTCAATATCATGATATTCTATTGGCGATATTTGTGCTACGGCACCTTGGTGGTTTTTGGATGTTAATCTATTCAGCTTTTCAATAGGAACATAGGATACATTAATGCCTTCCTTTCGAATAAGCGATTCTAAATCGTGGGCAAGATTGCCTTGCAAGCCTTTTTGCATGAATATTTTTTCAATAGTCTTACCGGCTTGAATTGCTTCTATAACTGAATGTAAGCCAAAAATTAGTGTTTCTTGTTCCATAAAACAAAGGTATAAAAAAACCGCTTCTAAAAAGAAGCGGTTTTAATATTATCAATAAAATAGTTACTATTCTTGAGCAACTAATTCACCTAAATCATTATATACAGTGTATTTACCACCAGTTACAACAACAGTAGCAACAACTTTCTCGCCACCGCCGGTAGCTGAACTCGTATCACTATAAGAGAAGTATAAACTTGGGTATGATATACTAGTATGGAATTGACCTGTTTTAGCGATTTCAATTTCAAAAGGAATAGCAAAACCACCAATTAAAGATTCGTCATCATCAAAATTTAAATCAAAATCCCATAAGTCAACGATTACATCGTAAGATCCATCAGCCAATACTTCAGTTGGATTAGATCCACCTGTAATAATGTATTCTGGACAATCTCCTGTAAATGCAGATACATTTGCCCCAGCTACATATACATCAAAATCAACAACACCACATAAATCTGCTGTATCAGAAAGAGTTTCATCATCTTCCGTATAAGTATATTCTAAACCTGTATCATTATCAATTGCTAGTATTACATTCTCTTTCAGATATGTGTAAGTTTCATCTTTAGCCCAACTTAAACGCAAGCCCATGTTATCATCCGTATAGTTTTCAACATCAAAAGAAATGACATTGTTACCATTTATTAAACCTTGACCATTTCTAGTGTTGGTTAATCTAAATGTATACGTTTCAGTTCCCTCTACGTCTAAATCTAGAATGGAGTTAATCTGGAATGTATATGATGAAGCATAAGCCGGTACCTGAATTAAGTAGCCTTGGTTACCAAAACCATCATCTGGTGTTGTCGCAGCATCTGGATCACTTGGATCGCCCGTGTTATAATCTGCATTGTTACCACCTGAAATCATTTCTAATTTGAAATCTAAAGTTTCTTTGAAAGGCTTATCTACTGTTAATGTAACAGATACACTTTCTCCTTCTGTAATTGCACTTTCAGATACATTATCAATAGTTACTAGCGATTTTGGCGTAAACGTGTATTCCGTGTCATCATCATCACACGACGTAAAGCTTGCTAATACTAAAGCTGAAAGCATTATATGTTTTATATATTTCATTTTGTTCTAATTTATTTGTTAATACTTTTAACTTTTATTAAGGAGTTAGAATTATAGTCCAACCGGAATAGATTGGTGCACCACTCGCAGTTCCAATTCCAAACTGCTCAAATACAAGTTGACCACTATCATTTACATAACCAGGAACTCCTTGAATAATTTCGTTAGAGAATACCCATTCTGTAAATACTAACTGACCAGCACATGCATAAAAGTAAGAGGTATAACCACTAGTTGGCCATCCAAACATAGAACTCATTTGGTAATCACCACCACCTAAACTAGTAATAGTAAATGTACCAGATGTATTACCGCTTGCAGTATAAGTTCCTGATAAATCCGTTCTACACAATTGTAACTTAACAATTGTTGTTATTAGTTGTTCACCAATTACAACGTCACCACTAGTAGTGATTGTTTTTAAGTTTAATACATAGAATGAAATCTTACTAGCATCTAACGCGTTGTTATATACTTTTGTGTCAATTAAATCGAATGTAGAATTAGCTGGAATAGTTGATTCTAATGTGGTATCTACCAAATCAAAATGAACACCTTCTTGCGCTTCTACTGCGAAGTCATAAATTGTAGCTGTTCCAGCTTCTATTGCTAATCTTTGATCTTTAGTTAAGTTAAAAGTACTAGCATATTCGCTTGCAGTTAAATTTAGGTCTTGAATATCACCTATTTCATAAGTAACGGTGATTTCGCTATCAAGCGCTAAACCATTGTTTCCTCCTAATAAGTGAACAGGTACACCAAAATCAAAAACGGCATCAGTTACTTGTACAAAGTTTCCTAAAGTAACATCGTCTTTAAACCCTATGATTCTTGATCCATCTTCATTTTGGGTTGTGTTTTCTACTTCATCGTCTACTAAACACGAGAAGCAAATTACAGAAGCAAAAATTGCTGTAAAATAAATTTTTAAATTTTTCATAATTTCTATTTTTTTTTAATTATTGTGCCCAAAATGGTCCAGTAGCAAATACATCAGCACTTGTTTGGTCTGGTACGTTTGCAGAGTTTGAAATATACTCATCAGATGGGTACATCAAACGCATTGGTCTGGTTGAAGATTGAGCGGTTAAAGCTAAAGGAATATCATCTGGGAAACCAGTTCTTGTGAACTCGATATAAGATTCAATAGCATTTATACCATTAGTAGCAATCCATTTTTGTCTCATGATAGCCTCAAACTTATCGCTGTCTGATCCAACCCATCCTAAACCAGGAGTAGCAGGAGTGTAACCAGCTCTATTTGCGCCTAACAATTGGAAAGATGCATCAATTGCAGCTTCAAAACTAGCTTGAGCATCACCTGGAATTAATCCGAATAATTGTGCTTCCGCTTGCATTAATAAACTTTCAGCAGCAGTCATTACATAACCGTCTTGAGCTGAATCTATTAGTAAGCCAGGTCCAATTGGAGACAATCCAGCTGGTGAGTTATCACTGTCAGCACCTTGTTCATGACCAACAATTCCACCGCTTCCATCATCAGCTTCATCATATAAATAATTTACACGATCATCACCACTGTTAATTAAAAATGTAACAGCATATTGAGATGCTCTGTAGAAGTTATAACCTGTTGCAGTTGTCTCGTTATTAGAGAAACCAATGTAGTTATAAAAAGGGTTTTGTTGAGCAGTACTCTCTGAAGAGTAACCTGGGTTAATTGTAGCGTCATTATTTAAGAATGCAGCCGTTTGTAATCCTGGCAATTTGCTAGCTATAAAAGCAGCAGATTCAGAATCACCATTCATAGTCGCATCTGTTCTTTGACGTAATAATAGACGTAATTTTAATGAGTTACCAAAAGCAACCCAGCTAGACATAGATCCGTTAAAGATTACATCTTCGCTACCTACAGGAATGGTATTTAAACCTGCATTTGCAATTAAATCGATAGCCTCATCAACTTGGTTGTAAAGCTCCTCATATACTGCACGATCATCATCATAAGCAGGTGTTAAGTTCTCTATTCCTTTATGCGCTTCAAAATAAGGTACATCACCATATAAATCAACTACATATTGCATATAGAAAGACTTCATAATTTTAGAAATAGCCTTATGATGGTCATAATCAGCACTATCATAATCTATAATAGCTTGGAAGTTGTAAGTTCCTCTATATAATCCTGTAAAAAGGTCATTATAAAAGTTGTTATCAATTGCAAGCGTGAATTCTTCAGAGAAACCACCTGTAAACGAGTTTACGTTAGCTCCCCAGTTGTTCATCATGACATTTCCTAAACGGTTCATTCTTCGAGCTTGTGTTCTATAAGTATCACTCATAGCACCTGCTAAAATTAAATCCGGTGTCACATCTTCGGCAGAAGGTGAATTTGGATTTTTGTTTACATCCAAATAATCGCTGCACGATACAGTAATCGCGAAGATTACTAATAATAAAAATTTATATTTCGTTCTCATGTTTATTTATTAAAAAGTTAAATTAAGAGTCATACCGTAAGTTCTAGTAATAGGATATTGACCAGTAACACTTAAACCTTGATCGTTACCAGAACTTCTTCCGATTTCTGGATCCGCATAACCTCTGTTTTCAGCAGGTAATACAGTGAAAGGGTTTCTTGCATTAACACCTAGTCTTAAACTTGATAATCCTACGTTTTTCAACATTTCTTTTGAAAATGCATAACTTAATGATAATTCTCTTACTTTGAATGCTGTTGCATCTAATACAAAGTTTTCACTTACACTTCTGTACTCATTAGAAAAGTAATCTAAGTAGTTAGCATATGTAGTACCACCTGTAATTACATTTGTGTTTGCTTCGTATACTGGGTTAGCAGCAGTACCTGTGTTAATTGCAGAGTTAGGGAAAATAAATCCTCTACGTCCACCATCAGCAGATTCTACTAAGTGACCTGACCAAGATAACCAATCTTTAGTACCAGCCCAAAATTGGTGACCAGTTCTATAATCCATTACGGCAGCAAGTCTGATTCCTTTGTAGTTTACAGCAGTATTTAAACCTACTACGTAATCAGGGTTTGACTTCCCTAAAACTTGGAAACTACCAGTTTTTAATGGGTTACCTGTAGAAGGATCAATTAATACACGTCCTTGAGGATCTCTTTGGTAAGCAGTACCTTTAATTAAAGGAAACTCTTCACCAGCTGTTGCAAAAATACCTATATCGGCAAATGCAGCTAAAGCTACTTCGTCAGAATTGTCAGAAATCTTATCAATAACTGTTTCATCTGTTGCAAAGTTAACATCTAAATCCCAACGGAAATCTTTAGTTCTAATAGGTGTTAATCCTAAATCAATTTCAAAACCTTTTGTAGTAGAAGCCGCTACGTTAACTGTAGTATTAGCTAAACCAGAAGCAGCAGATGTTGTAATACCTGTTACTAAATCAGTGTTTTTAGTTTCATAGATAGAAAAGTCTAAACGAACTCTATCTCCTTTAAAGAAAGCTAAATTAAGGTTTAACTCATAAGATTCAATAAACTCGTTTACTAATAATGGATCCGCTATTGTTTGATCTAATACGAAAGAGTTTAATCCTCCAAATGGATAACCAGTAGCTTGGTTTAAAGTAGAATTAATTTGGTAAGGTCCAACACGGTCGTTACCTACTTTAGCCCAGTTTCCAGAAATTTTAGCATAATTTAATATACCACCTTTCTTTAATCCAGGGAAAGCGTTAGTGGCAACAAAAGATAAACCTACAGAAGGGTAGAAGAACGAGTTACGATCGTCTGCTAATCTTGAAGTCCAGTCATTACGTCCAGTTACCGATAAATATAAGAAATCCTTATAACCTAAATCTAAACTTCCTAGTAAAGAGAAACGACGGTCTCTCTGAATAGTGTTAAATGTATTTGGTCTTCCTGTAATGTTATCAATGTTGTAATATCCTGGAATTGTTAGGTTACTACCATTTACTTGTGTAGCAGAAAACATATTATCTTGAATATTATTACCTACTAAAGCTGTTAATGAAATATCATCAGTTAACATATAGTCAAAGTTTACAAAAATATCATTATAGATATTTGTTTCTTCACTATTACTTTGTCCAAATTGTGAAACTGTAGAATGATCTCCACCACCAATACCAATAGTATCAATGTATTCATTTGTATAATTTCTTGTATAACTCTTGAAGTTACGAACACTACTGTTCATTACAACGTTGATGTTATCATTTACATCATACTTAATATTTGCAACACCATTCATTCTAGTAGTATTACTTGAATTTCTAATGTTATCTCTCATCCAATATGGATTTCTGTAGTAAGATGTCCAGTGTCCTTCGTTACCAGAGTTCTCAAATAACTCAACAGGAACGTTAGACGCTGTTTGTAATAATTCCGTAAATAAGTTTGGTGTTGTAGTTTTAACAGAAGACGTATTATACGTTACGTTACCACCAACATTCCATTTACCTAATTGTTTGTTACCTTTAAATAAAACGGTTGTTCTGTTTAATTCATCACCTTCAACAACGAATTCAGTTTGTTGGTTGTTTACGGATAATAAAACATTACCTGTTTTATCACCTGCAGAAAGTGTAACACCATTTTGTAAAATAGTACCTGTTTTAAAGAATTCTTTAATATTGTCACTATCACCAGAGTAAGGCGCCATAATGTAAGAACCATCAGCTTGAGGTAAACCTACTGGCTGCATAGTACCATCAAATTCTGGACCCCAACCTCCGTTTTCGTAAGATGTATGAACACCATTCCAACCTTGACCGTATTTAGTCTGACGTTCTGGAACAAATGCTACATCCTCAAAGGAGATAGAAGAATTTACAGAAACTTCAATTTTTTCGCTAGAAGATCCGCTTTTTGTAGTAACGATGATAACACCGTTAGAACCTTGAGAACCATATAATGCACTACCACCAGCACCTTTAATTACGTTGGTAGAAGCAATGATTTCAGGAGCTAAATTAGCAAGTGTGTTTGCACTAGAAATAACACCATCAATAACAATCAACGCTTGGTTGTTACCTGTTAATGAACGGTTACCCCTTAATACAATTCTAGTTGTTTGATCAACACCGTTATTCGTTGTGTTAATTTTTAAACCAGACACCTTACCAGTTAAACTCTGTACTGCGTTTGGATTGGCAGCTTGTGTTAATTCTTCTGCATCAACCACTTTCGTAGCTGCAGTTAACTCACCTGCTGTTCTCTCAACACCTAAAGCGGTAATAATTACCTCTTCAAGAGCTTCACTATCAACCTCCATTGCAAAGCTAATGTTATTAGCCGAGCCAACAGTCATTTCTTTTGTTGTGTAGCCAATAAAGGAATACGATAGCACGTCTCCTGAGCTCGCATTGATGGAATAATTACCATCAAAATCTGATTGAGTTCCAGTTGTAGTACCTTTTACAATAATATTAACTCCGGGAAGAGGTAATCCGTTTTCATCGGAAATCGTTCCTGAAATTGTTTTTTCTTGCGCAAACGTAAGTTGCACAACAAACGCTAGAAATAGCGTTAAAATTCCACTAAACTTTGTTTTCATTTTGTATTTTATTTGAATTAGTCTAGGCCAAAAATCATAATAAAAAGTTAATTAAACAATAAATAAGGGTTAAAATTTCAAAATATTTTCAAAAACTACGCTTTTTAACACCTATTATTCCTAAAAAAGTGCGGATAAACTTAAATGTATTTTGGAATTGGATAGTTTGAAACTTTGGTTTTCGCTTTTACCGTTGGCATAATTGAAGCGTAAAAGTCCGGCTTTGGTGTTTAAACCGAAACCAAAACCAAAACTATATAGTTTTTCTTTTTGATCTATTATTTTATTTTCAAAATAGGCTAAGTCTATTATAGAGTGTATATATAAATCACTGCTTAATGAATACCGATACTCGGTAGCTAGTATGCCGTACAATGTGGCGCTTAAGCTGTTTTCTTCAAAACCTCTAATGGAATTTATACCGCCAAACCTGCTTAATTCATTCTCTAAATAACTGTCTGAAAACAAACCAAAACTAGTTGTCCTTAAATAAACATTGTTTTTTGAGTTTAAATTGAAGATTTTAAAGGCGTCCACGCGGTATTGATATTGCTGATCTTTTTGTTGTGAAATGGTCCGATTACCAATGCCGGTTTCCAAGTAGATTTGTGCATTTCTTTTAAATATTGAACGGTCGGGAATCCGATTTATAAATGTGTAGCCAATTGTGTAGAAAGTTGTTTCGTAATCTTTAATAAATGGATTTAAATTGGTACTGCTTAAAAGGTTGTTTGATTTGGTGGATTTAATGCCAACGGAAAATTGATTTTTGGAATTTAATTGGTAATTAATTCGTGCGCTTTGATCGGCCGTTGTAAACGAAGAGTCTTTTTTGAAAATAGTAAGCTCTAATTCTGTGCCAATAGGCGAATTAAATAAATAGGGTAGTTTTACATTTACGTTAAACGATTTTTGTTCACTCTCATCGCTTCTATATGCTAATGATAAACTTTCTCCAAAATTCAAATTATTGGTGAGTTCAAGATTTAGGTAGCCTGTTAATTCTAGTTTGCTCGTCTCTTCATTGGTTCCAAATCCTAGAAAACCATCAAAGGTGTTGCTTTTTGTTTTTTCAATGTATACATATAATATGGTAGAGTCTTTACTGAATAAAATTTCAGGCTCTCTTAATTGGTTGGCAAATGGTAATTCCTGAAGTAAGTTTGTTTGTTTTTTTATTTCCGATAAGTTTAAAGGTTTGCCTGTTCGTAATTTTAAAAAATATTTCAAGTATGACTTCGGAAACTTGTCATATCCCTTAACAACTATTTTATTAACAAAGCGCATTTCATTATCTCCAGACAGAACTAAATCTGCTTTTAATCTGTTAACCCCTGATTTTTTTATGTTATCCAGTTTAAGCGTATTAAAAGGTAGGCCTTGGTCTGATATTTTTTTATTGATAAATTGAAGTGTTTGTTCAATTTCTTTAAAACGGATTGTAAAATACAGTTTACTACTATGAACACGTAACTGTTTTAATGTGCCCGGCGGAAGGTTCTTGGAATTAAAATAGACATCTATATTTTTGTAAGGTTGGCCTAATGAAACGGAAGTTTCAAACATAGAATCATTTTTTTTGGTAATACCATGCCATTTGGAATCAATATATCCCAATTTGCTTAATTGATATTTAAGCGTATTTATTTCGCGGTTTAATGAATTGTAATCCGCGTGTTTTTTTTGATAGCCTATGGAGTCTATGACAGAGGTGTTTTCTGTTAATTCGTTTTGAATTTTTAGATACAAATTTTGTCCCATTAAATCAGGAGTTGATCCAAAGAGTGTAATAAGGAATAAAAAAAGAAATCTATGCACGCTTTTTATGAAAGTCTTTAAAATGTAAAACTAACGCAAAAAGATTCGTTTTGATATAATTTGGTGTGTGATTTTTAATTAGAATTGAAAATTAATGAATTAACGTTTGAAAAATAAAATTTTATTTCTACCTTTGCAGCCCTCAAATGAGAGGTTAAACATAAATTATATAGAAATATATGCCAACAATTTCACAATTAGTACGTAAAGGAAGAACCAAAATAACCAAGAAGAGTAAATCGGTTGCTTTAGATTCGTGTCCACAAAGACGTGGAGTATGTACGCGTGTTTACACTACTACACCTAAGAAGCCAAATTCTGCAATGCGTAAAGTTGCAAGGGTAAGGTTAACAAATGGTAAAGAAGTAAATGCTTACATCCCAGGAGAAGGACACAACCTACAAGAACACTCGATAGTATTGGTTAGAGGTGGAAGGGTAAAAGATTTACCAGGAGTTAGATATCACATTGTACGTGGTGCCTTAGACACAGCAGGTGTTGCAGGCAGAACGCAACGTAGATCTAAGTATGGTGCAAAACGCCCTAAAAAGTAATTAAAAAACTTTAAGAAGAAGACATGAGAAAAAGAGCAGCAAAAAAGAGACCGCTTTTACCAGATCCACGTTTTAACGATCAGTTAGTAACTAGATTCGTAAACATGATGATGTGGGATGGTAAGAAGTCAGTAGCTTTTAAAGTGTTTTACGATGCAATTGATATCGTAGAAGAAAAGAAAACAGATGATGAGAAAACTGCACTAGAAATGTGGAAAGATGCTTTATCTAATGTGATGCCTCACGTAGAAGTACGTAGTCGTCGTGTTGGTGGTGCTACATTCCAAATTCCTATGCAAATCCGTCC
>NZ_JBLXHU010000030.1:0-25160 GCF_048259285.1 Bizionia sp.
TTAAACAAACTTCAATTGAGCGGATTTTTAGAACATATAAAAACAAACAAGCCGATTATGAAAATAACCTAAATTGGTTTGGAGAAAAAGAATAAAAACTAATGCCAACACACGTATAAAACAAATAAAAACTTCTAATTTATTTCTAAGAAGAAAGTATCCTCCTTTAAATTTTAAAATAAATCAAGCTCAACCATGAGAAGCATCTACTGCTAACACTCTAAATAAAAAATGCTTATTTTAGTAGGTAACAAAAAGGAAAGTGCGCGTTGGCTTTCTTCCCATTTTTGTTTCGGATATTTGCTGATGCAAGTACATATTTTTCATACACAAAACCTTGGGCTCTCATTATGACCAACCAAAAACCAAATGATAAAATTTTTTAAAAGAATACGTCATACTATGCTGAAGGAAAATAAATTCAGCAAATACCTAATTTATGCCATTGGCGAAATTATTCTTGTGGTTATTGGTATTTTAATTGCGTTAGCCATAAACAATTGGAACACACAAAAAGATAACCGGATAAAGGAAAAAGTAGCCTTGTCCGAAATATTTCAAGGTCTTAAATCTGACCAACAACAGCTCATTGAAATTAATACCCAAGAACGCGAAGTAATAAGATTTATAGATTCCTTGAATTTAGAATTTAAACATAGAGGCCATTTTTCAACCGATAGCCTACAAGTCTATCTAGGTAAAGCATTAGTTGGCCAACGGCCCAAATTTGTTACAACACCTTATGAGGTTTTAATATCCAGTGGAATTGGATTAATACAGGATAAAGATATCCGGTACGGCATTGCCAAATATTATGGTAGAAGTGTTCCTGATTTAGAAACTGATGGTAACGACTTGTTTCAAGAATGGTATGATGCATTATTACCCATCATACAGAAAAAAGCTGATTATTGGGTATTAGGTGAAATTCTTGTTCCTTATGCTTTGGATTCCATTTTCGATAATGACGAATTGTTTCGCGTATTAAAAACCAATCGTGACAATCACTATCAAATGGAATTAAACTCTAAAAAAATGCTTCTTGAAAATGAAACATTACTAAAAAAAATTAAACCCAAAATACAAAAATAACGAAAGCGCAACACAAGCATAAAACAAATAAAAATCAGGTCACCACATCCCCTATTCATTACAATCTCCACTTAAATAATGTGGGTACTGCTATACATTCCTACAAATAGCATTAATTGTAATTCCTTTTTCTTATTTTTAAAGAAATGAACGGGTTGTAACAACCCCTTATTCCATATAAAATTATTTCACTATGAAAACTATTAAAACCGCTGTGCTCATCCTATTGGTTTGTGTAGCTAGCATGCAAGCACAGGCCCAAACCATTATCACGAACAAATCTGAAGTGAATTTTAAAATTACTGGTGGTGGAATTTTTAATGTAAAAGGCACGTTTACTGGTATGAAAGGTGATTTTAACTTTGATAAATCCAATTTAAACAATGCCAATTTTGACATTTGTGTGGATGCTAAATCCATTGATACAGACAATAATAAACGTGATACTCATTTGCGTTCTGCCGATTTTTTTGAAGTAGACACCTATCCAACTATCTGTTATAAGTCTACTTCCGTTATAAAAACAGATTCTGGCTACGCCACTACAGGCGCACTAACCATTCATGGTGTTACCAAACAAGTAACAATTCCTTTTACCTTTATAAACAACACCTTTCAAGGTGCTCTTGAAATTAACCGTTTTGATTATAATATTGGTGAAGATTTTGGAACCTTCCGGGTGGGAACCACGGCAAGTGTTCAGATAACATGCCAAGTAAAGTAAATGCTTCATTTTTACTTCTTTGTTAAAATTTGAACTATTTTAGCATTTTAAACCCCAATTATGAAATTATCTTACCTAACATTTACCTTATTATTACTTTTCGTTTACCCAAAAAACACATCAGCACAAAGCTATAATTCGTTTTATGGCAGTGTTGTAAACAACGTTTCGGCCGCAAACATTTTAGCAGATTTAACAACCTTTGAAGGTTTTGGTATTAAAGAATTAGGCTCTACCCCATTAAACAACACTAAAAATTGGCTCGTAGATCGTTATCAAAATTTAGGTTATACCGCTATTGAGGAGCAAGCATTTTCAGTTTCAGGAAATACAACTTATAATGTAATTGTTACTAAAACAGGAAGTCTATATCCCAATACTTATGTTATAATTGATGCACATTACGATACTATTAATGGTCCTGGAACGAATGATAATGGCTCTGGAACTGTTTTACTATTAGAAATGGCGCGACTTTTTGCCAATGTAGATACCGAATATTCTATAAAATTTATTCACTTCAGTGGCGAAGAACTAGGTCTATTAGGCAGTAATTATTATGTTAACAATACAGTTAACCCTGAAAATTTAGATATTAAATTAGTGCTTAATATTGACCAAGTTGGCGGTACAAATGGCGCTAGTAATTCGACAATTGTTTGCGAAGAAGACCGAAGTAATCCGTCAGGAAACAATGCGGCTTCCTCTGCTGTAACGCAAACTTTGGCTACCTGCATAGAACTCTACTCGACTTTAAATACGGAAATTTCTTATGCCTATGGTTCCGATTATGTGCCTTTTGAAAACAACGGCGAAATAATAACGGGTTTATATGAAAAAAATGAAACACCGTACTCACATACAGCCAATGATTTACTAGCAAATATGGATCCCAATTATCTGTTTCAAGTTACAAAAGGTGCTCTTGGCGCGGCTTTAGAATTTGCAGTTTCTACCAATCCATTAAGTATGGAAACACATATTATAAATGGTGATATTAGCGTATTCCCAAACCCAACATCTGGAAATTTAAATATTCAACTAACAAATGCTTTAGGCAAAAATACGACTCTAACAATCTATAATATGATTGGAAAAAGCGTTTTTGCTACCCAATTCCATACCAGTAATAAGGTTGTAGATTTATCACATTTAGCTCGTGGTTTATATTTAGCCGTTATTGAAAATGGTTCTCAAAAAACAACCAAAAAAATTATTCTTAACTAAGCATACATTAATCACGAATTAAAGGCATCGTACTGCAGCGCAACAAGCCTTCCTGCTTTGCTATTTCGGCATAAGGAACTTCTTCAACGGTTATACCATTGCTGCGTAACCATGTGTTTAAGCGAGTAAAATTCTTTTCGGAGATCACGACATCTTCTGAAATAGAAAATACATTACTATTCATATTATACATTTCATCTCGCGTAATATGAAATAGGTTTTCTTTTCCAAATAAATCTACCAAATACATATAATCGCTTTCCTCACGGAAACCACTTTTATAAATAATGCCTTTATTTTTTCCAACCGGTTGAAAGCAGCAATCCAAATGAAGTGCGTTATCACGAGGTTCTATTTTAGATTTCACCAAATCGAATTCCTTAACAATTTTATTCGGAAATAAATCCTTTATATATTGAACACCTGCCATATTGGTTCTGGCCGTGATATAGTTTTTATAATCACTCCCCTTATAGGTTCCAACAAAAATATAATCATTCCAAAGCATTACATCACCACCTTCAATATGAACATCTTCAGGCGGGCGAACTACTTTTTTCGGGTCTATCTGATCAATAATATATTGAACAGCTTCCAACTCCTCTTCACGATTAGGTAGTATATTAGCTTTTACAAATACATCATCAATAACAAAGGCTATATCGCGTGTAAAAATCTGATTGCAGTCTTCTATTAGTTCTGGTCTGTAAACTTTAACATTATACTTCTCAAAAACATCAGCCACGGCTTGCATTTCTTTAACCATATCCGCTTCTATAGGGTAGGTTCCTGCTTTTATGTGCTCCAATGATTTTGGATCATAAGCTTCATCTTCAGTTGGTGTTGGACCATTACTAATGGCTGTACCTAATACAACGGCACGTAATCTAGATGTTTCGTTTTTAACGTTTAATTTTAGCATAGCATAAATATAAAAAAGCTTCATTAATAAAAATGAAGCTTTTGTATGGTATATAAAATATTATCTTTTATCAATAGTCTTAAATGGTCTTAAGGTTTCGCCTACATAAATCTGACGTGGACGACCAATTGGCTCATTATTCAAACGCATTTCTTTCCATTGCGAAATCCATCCTGGTAAACGACCTAAAGCAAACATTACTGTAAACATATCGGTTGGAATACCCATAGCTCTATAAATAATTCCCGAGTAGAAATCGACATTTGGATATAACTTACGATCTACAAAATACGGATCTTGTAGCGCTTCTTGCTCCAATGCTTTTGCAATATTTAGAATAGGATCTTCAACCCCTAAATCGCTTAAAATTTCGTCTGCTGCTTTTTTAATGATTTTAGCTCGTGGATCGAAATTCTTATAAACACGATGTCCGAAACCCATTAATCTGAATGGATCTTCTTTATCTTTAGCTTTCGCCATGTATTTTGCTGTGTCTCCACCATCGGCATTAATAGCTTCAAGCATTTCCAATACTGCTTGATTAGCACCACCATGAAGAGGTCCCCAAAGTGCCGAAATACCCGTAGAAAGAGATGCAAATAATCCAACATGAGATGAACCTGCAATTCTTACGGTTGAAGTGGAACAGTTTTGCTCATGATCGGCATGAAGAATCAACAACTTATCCAACGCATTAATTACAACAGGATTAAATTTATATTCTTCATTAGGTTGCTTAAACATCATTTTTAAGATGTTTTCAACATAGCCTAAATTTTTGTCGCCATAGTCTAATGGTAGGCCATTTTTCTTTCTAAACGTCCACGCTACTAATACCGGGAATTTACCCAATATTTTTACAATAGCCTTGTACATATCCTCTTCGGAATTCACATTTACAGAAGATGGGTTGAAAGCCGTTAACGCACTAGTTAACGATGCAATAACACCCATTGGATGTGCTGATTTTGGAAATGCATCTACTATTTTGCGGACATCTTCATCTACAACAGATTGTGCTTTGATATCCGTATGGAATTTATCTAACTGGGTTTGCGTTGGTAATTCACCAAAAATTAATAAGTAAGCAACCTCTAAAAAATCAGCTTTTTCAGCTAGCTCTTCAATAGAATAACCACGGTACCTTAAAATTCCTTTTTCACCATCTAAAAACGTAATTGCGCTTTCGCAAGAACCTGTGTTTTTATAGCCTGGATCTAAAGTTACAACGCCATTGGTTGCACTTCTTAAATTTTTAATATCGATTCCAACTTCATTTTCTGTTCCTTTAATTAAAGGAAATTCGTGCTTCTCGCCATTAATTTCTAAAGTAGCTGTGTTTGCCATATATCTATTTAATTATTATAATGTTTATTTGAATTCTTTCGGGATTACGAAAATACGAAATATCTCCCTATTTTTAAAGTCAATTAACAAGGTTTTATCAATAAAGATATTGGCAAAACTGATGCAAAAAAATAGCGATTATTAGGCTTTTAACAATCGCTATTTAAAATATTATGTTTTATAAAGTTTATTGACCTCTACCTTTTAACTTTAAAGGCTTTGTCTTTTGGAAAGTAAGCCGTATCGCCCAATTCTTCTTCTATACGTAATAATTGGTTGTATTTTGCCATACGATCACTACGAGATGCCGAACCTGTTTTAATTTGTCCACAATTTAAAGCTACTGCTAAATCCGCAATGGTATAATCTTCTGTTTCACCTGAACGGTGAGACATAACAGATGTATAGCCAGCATTATGTGCCATATTTACGGCTGCAATGGTTTCTGTTAGCGTCCCAATTTGGTTGACTTTAATTAGAATGGAATTTGCGATTTGGGAATCAATTCCTTTAGATAAACGCTCCACATTAGTTACAAACAAATCATCGCCCACTAATTGTACGTTATCACCAATTAATTCGGTTAAATATTTCCAACCGTCCCAATCGTTTTCATCCATAGCATCTTCTACAGAGATAATCGGATATTTACGACATAATTCTGCGATATAATCAGCTTGTTCTTTGCTGGTTCTCACTTGACCTTTGGTGCCTTCAAATTTTGTGTAATCGTAATTTCCGTTCACATAAAATTCGGCAGCAGCACAATCCAAAGCAATCATTACATCATCGCCTAGTTTATAACCTGCGTTATCTACTGCTTTTTTAATGGTATCCAAAGCATCCTCGGTTCCGCCTTCCAGATTAGGAGCAAAACCACCTTCATCACCAACGGCTGTACTTAATCCACGATCATGTAACACCTTTTTAAGGTGATGGAAAATTTCGGTTCCCATTTGCATGGCATGACTGAAATTTTTTGCTTTAACGGGCATTACCATAAATTCTTGGAATGCAATAGGAGCATCACTATGAGAACCGCCATTAATGATATTCATCATTGGTACGGGAAGTGTATTGGCTGATACACCACCTACATAACGGTATAATGGTAAACCCAACTCATTGGCAGCGGCTTTTGCGGCAGCCAGAGAAACACCCAAAATAGCATTGGCTCCCAATTTTGATTTATTGGGTGTACCATCTAATTCCATCATGACTTGGTCTATCGTATTTTGTTCAAATACAGATGTACCTAGTAATTCTTGCGCAATAATGGTATTGACATTTTTAATAGCTTTAGTCACACCTTTTCCCATGTAAGCGGTTCCACCATCGCGTAATTCAACAGCTTCATGTTCGCCAGTGGAAGCACCGGAAGGGACAGCTGCGCGCCCTAAAAAACCGTTTTCTGTAGTAACATCTACTTCTATAGTTGGATTACCACGTGAATCTAAAATTTGTCTGGCGTGAATGTCTATAATTATGCTCATAAGATTAATTTTAAGTTTACTATTTAGCAGTTTACATTTATGGTTTACTTTGATACACGGAAACTGCCAATTTATACTATTATATTTATAATAAATAAACCTCAAAGAATTAGATAGTTCCTTGAGGTTTTAGGATTATGCGTTTTTGATGTTTTCAATAAATTGGTCGAATAGATAGGAGGCATCATGCGGTCCAGGACTTGCTTCTGGATGATACTGCACTGAAAAACAATTTTTAGTTTTCATTTTAATACCGGCAACCGTATTATCATTTAAATGTACATGGGTAATTTCAATGTCTGGATGCTGTTCTGTTTCTTCTCTATTAATTGCAAAACCATGATTTTGCGATGTGATTTCACCTTTTGTGGTAATTAAATTTTTAACTGGATGATTTATTCCACGATGACCATTATGCATTTTATAGGTTGAAATTCCATTAGCCAATGCAATAACTTGATGCCCTAAACAAATACCAAATAATGGTAAATTACGCTTTATAATTTCTTTAGCTAAAGTTTGTGCATCCACAAGTGGTTCAGGATCACCAGGACCATTGGATAGGAAATAGCCATGTGGTTGAAAGGCTTCTAAATCTTCAAATTTAGCATTGAAAGGAAATACTTTTATATAAGCATCTCGTTTGGCTAGATTTCTTAAGATATTCTTTTTTATCCCAATGTCTAAAGCGGCTATTCTATACGATGCATTTTCATCACCATAGAAATAGGGTTCTTTGGTAGATACTTTAGACGCTAACTCAAGGCCATCCATATTTGGAACATCTGCCAATTGTTTTTTTAAAGCCTCAATATTTTCAACATCTGTAGAAATAAGAGCATTCATAGCACCATTATCTCTTATATAGCTAACAAGTGCACGTGTGTCCACATCTGAAATAGCTAATACATTATGTTTTTCAAAAAATTGTTCTAAACTTCCTTCTGCGGAAGGTCTTGAATAATTGTAGCTAAAATTTTTACAAATAAGTCCCGATATTTTAACGGATTCAGATTCCATTTCGTCTGCATGGGTTCCATAGTTACCAATATGCGCATTGGTGGCAACCATTAACTGTCCAAAATAAGATGGATCTGTAAAAATTTCTTGATAACCGGTTGTTCCTGTATTGAAACACACTTCGCCAAAAGCAGTTCCTTTTTTACCGATAGATTTTCCGTGAAAGATTGTTCCGTCTGCTAATAGAACTATAGCTTTTTCTCTTTTATTATATTTCATTTCTAAAAAAAGGTTTTGCAAAATTGCATAAAAAAAAGGATAAACTAAAATGTTTAACCTTTTTTAAGTTTCAAAAATTTAAAAAAATTTAAAGTGTTTTATTATAGCGCAACATTTGTAAGAAATCCTGTTCGTCTTTTATTGACAACTCATGCTCCTCGACATACTTTTTCATTTGATTTCCATTGTCTTTAAACAGCATTTTAAATGTTTTATTATTAAGCTTAATCTCATTTAATTTATCGTTCTGAAATAAATAAAAATCATTATACACAAAGTACTTATCATAACTTATCCGTTCTTTAGTCATTTTGCTAAAGCTTCCTTTTATAATTTTTCCATTAATCCTTTTTAAAATTGCATATTCAGAATTTTGGTCTAGAACAAAAAAATATTTCATCTTATCATTTTCATCTTTAAGTTTTATAGCTTTAGTATTATTTATTAAAGCAAAAACGATATCCTTATCATTAAACTCATAAAATCTTCCCTCCGCAAGTTTTACGACTAATTTATCACTCATACTATTATAGTTACCGTTATCGAACTTATAATATTTATCATCAACCGTATGAATAAGAAGCGTATTCCCTTCCCCTTCAAAACCAAGGGGAGATCCTTCTACGTAATCCGGCGAGTTTGGATTGTTGCTCATTTGACTTAAGGCATCATTTATATATGTGTTAGTTCCCAAAAACTCTTGTGGTGGAGATAGCTGCTTTGGCATTAACTGCGGACTTGCCCCAATTGCATAACTTTCTTCTGAAATTTGAGAGAAGCCTAAACTAGTAACGGATAACAATAATAATATGAAACGGTTTTTCATTTTAAAAGGATGTTATAATTAGTTAATTAAGATAATAAAATAAATCATAATTTACAAACCATCAGACAACTAACATATTATACCTTACAATAGCTTAAATCAATTTTAAAATAGGGCAAAAAATAAGGGATAATCCATAGTTGGTTATCCCTTTTTGTTCTATAAACGTTTATTAAAGCGTTGTATAGTAATTAAATATTTTAACGAAATCTGACTCATCTTTTATATTTAAGTTGCTTTCTTTTATATACTTTTTCATCTGCGACTCTTTATCAGAGAACAATTCAGAGATAAGTTTTTTCTTCAGTTTAAGTTCTTCTAATTCCTCGCCATTCTTGATATATAAATCTTCAACCAAGTAATATCTGTCATTTGATGTACGGGCTTGAGTCATTTTGTTTACTCCACCTGGCTTAATTTTTGCAACCCTCTTTTTTAGAATATAAATACTGTCGTGAGAAGCTAATACTTCATAATAACGAGCTCTTTCTTTTTCGCCACTAAAGCGTTTCATTTTTTTGTTATTTAAAAGCGCAAAATCAATAGTTAACGTATTCATTACATAAATAGAATCCTTATTTAATACAGAAACAAACTGATCACTTTGAGCATTATAATTACCGTTTGGAATATTAAATTTCGTACCATCTTTAGCTACTAAAATTAATTTATTATTGCCTTCTTCAAACGCCAAAGGTGTACCATCTACAGAATATCTATTTACATTCGGAAGCCATGAACCTCTTGAATTTAAGGCTTCCATGGATTGACCTAGAGTATTACTTTGAGTTCCTTGTAAATTTGATAACCCACCATTCGATCCTTGCGCGAATGACATTAATGTTGAAAGTGCTATAACAGCTAGTAAAAAACAGTTTTTCATAAATATTTTTTTTATTAATAGAAACAAAAATAGGATAAATTTTTACAATTTATCCTATTAGCGCACTGCGTTAACATAAATTAACGTTTATTCCTCTTCTTCGTTTGAAGCTTTTGTTTCTGTAGCAGGTGCAGCTGCTGGTTTAGAACCACCTCTTCTACTTCTACGTGTTGTTTTCTTAGTTGCTTTATCAGCATTGTAGATTTCGTTATAATCAACTAACTCTATCATAGCCATATCAGCGTTATCTCCTAAACGATTACCTAATTTGATAATACGTGTATAACCACCTGGACGATCAGCAATTTTTGGTGCTACATCTCTGAATAATTCAGCAACTGCTTCTTTTTGTCTCAATCTAGCCATAACAATACGTCTGTTGTGAGTCGTATCTTCTTTAGATTTTGTAATCATTGGCTCAACAAATTGCTTTAAGGCTTTTGCTTTAGCAACTGTTGTGTTAATACGCTTATGTTCAATTAATGAACAAGCCATATTAGCTAACATTGACTTTCTGTGTGCAGTTTTTCTGCTTAAGTGGTTTACTTTTTTTCCGTGTCTCATGACATTTGTTTTATCATCTTGCTACTAAACTCGACATCGAGGAGCAAAATATGATTAATTAATCTTTATCTAATTTGTATTTTGATAAGTCCATTCCGAAATTAAGTCCTTTAACGTTTACAAGCTCTTCTAGCTCTGTTAAAGATTTTTTACCGAAGTTACGGAACTTCATTAAATCGTTTTTGTTGAATGATACCAAGTCGCCTAAAGTATCAACTTCAGCAGCTTTTAAACAGTTTAATGCACGTACTGACAAGTCCATATCAACCAATTTGGTTTTCAATAATTGTCTCATATGAAGTGATTCTTCATCATATGTTTCAGTCTGTGCAATTTCATCAGCTTCTAATGTAATACGCTCATCGGAGAATAACATGAAGTGGTGAATAAGTGTTTTAGCAGCTTCAGTTAACGCATCTTGTGGGCTAATTGAACCATCAGTAATGATTTCGAAAACTAATTTTTCGTAATCTGTTTTTTGCTCTACACGGAAATTTTCAATGCTATATTTAACATTTTTGATTGGTGTGTAAATAGAGTCAGTAAAAATAGTACCTATTGGCGCAGAAGCTTTTTTATTTTCTTCAGCAGGAACATAACCTCTACCTTTTTCTATGGTGATTTCCATATTGATATTTACTTTAGGATCTAAATTACAGATTACTAATTCTGAATTTAATACTTGGAATCCTGAAATAAATTTTTGAAAATCTCCAGCTTTAATTTGATCTTGACCAGAAATAGAAATAGAAACAGATTCGTTATCTACATCTTCAATTTGTCTCTTAAAACGTACTTGCTTTAAGTTTAAAATGATTTCTGTAACATCTTCAACCACACCAGCAATTGTTGAGAATTCATGGTCTACACCTTCAATTCTAACGGATGTAATTGCAAATCCTTCTAAAGAAGATAATAATACTCTTCTTAAAGCGTTTCCTACTGTTAAACCATATCCTGGCTCTAAAGGTCTGAACTCGAATTTACCTTCGAAATCAGTAGAGTCAATCATGATTACTTTATCGGGTTTCTGGAAATTAAATACTGCCATATTTGTCTTCGTTTTAATTGTTATTTAGTTGCGCGATTTAAAAGTATGAAGAAGACTAATAAATCCTTTGGCTAAATAGCAATATATTAGGTTATTATTTAGAATAAAGTTCTACGATGAATTGCTCGTTGATATTTTCAGGAATTTGAAGTCTAGCAGGAACAGATACATAGGTACCTTCTGATGTAGAGTTATTCCAAGTAATCCATTCGTAAACGTTACTTGAATTCGCTAAAGAGTTAGTAATAGCTTCAAGTGATTTTGATTTTTCTCTAACGGCAACAACATCTCCAGCTTTAAGTTGGTAAGATGGAATGTTTACTAAATTACCATTTACAGTAATATGTCTGTGCGATACTAATTGTCTAGCACCACTTCTAGAAGGAGAAATTCCCATTCTAAAAACAACGTTATCTAAACGTGACTCACATAATTGTAACAACACCTCACCGGTAATTCCAGGAGCAGCTGTTGCTTTTTTAAACATATTTCTGAATTGTTTTTCTAAAATACCGTAGGTATATTTAGCTTTTTGCTTCTCCATTAATTGGATTGCATATTCAGATTTCTTACCACGACGCTTGTTTGCACCATGTTGACCTGGAGGGTAGTTTCTTTTTTCAAAAGATTTATCTTCTCCATAAATAGCTTCGCCAAATTTACGTGCTATTTTAGTTTTAGGACCAGTATATCTTGCCATTTTAAAAATTTGTTATGAGAGTGATTATGAATTAAGGTCTTAATCTTATCCTTCGATAACCGTTAATCTCTCGTTGATACTTGTTTATAATTTATTTTTTTCAGTTTGCAAATTTACATATAAATATTGACATCAACTATAAAAATATAGTTGATGTCAAATTTAAGTTATATATAAATTATACACGTCTTCTTTTTGGAGGACGACATCCATTATGTGGTAATGGTGTAACATCAATAATTTCTGTTACTTCAATACCTGCATTGTGGATAGATCGGATAGCAGATTCTCTACCATTACCTGGACCTTTAACATACACTTTTACTTTCTTTAAGCCCGCTTCTGTTGCTACAGCTGCAGCATCTTCAGCAGCTAATTGCGCTGCATAAGGTGTGTTTTTTTTAGATCCACGGAATCCCATTTTACCTGCTGATGACCATGAAATTACATCGCCTTTTTTGTTGGTAAGGGAAACAATGATATTGTTAAATGAAGCCGTTATGTGTGCTTCACCAACAGCGTCTACTATTACTTTACGTTTTTTTGTACTTGACTTTGCCATATGATTATAGTTTCTAGTTGTTAGTTTTTAGTTGTTAGAATCCTAAACATTGCTATTTCAAACAGATTCATCTAACGGCTAAACTCTAATGACTAATGTCTATTTATTATTTAGTTGCCATTTTTTTGTTAGCAACAGTTTTTCTTCTACCTTTTCTAGTTCTAGAGTTGTTCTTAGTACGTTGACCACGTAATGGAAGTCCAGATCTATGACGAATACCTCTGTAACATCCAATATCCATTAATCGCTTAATGTTTAATTGTGTTTCAGAACGTAATTCACCTTCAATAGTGAACGATCCAACAGATTCACGAATGTTTCCAATTTCGTCGTCCGTCCAATCTTGAACTTTAGTACTTTCTTCAACTTTAGCTTGTGCTAAAATTTCTTTTGCTCTACTTCTACCTATTCCATAGATATACGTAAGCGAGATAACACCTCTTTTGTTTTTTGGTATGTCTACACCTGCAATTCTTGCCATAATTATCCTTGTCTTTGTTTGAATCTAGGATTCTTTTTGTTAATCACGTAAAGTCTACCCTTTCTGCGGACGATTTTACAGTCTGCACTTCTCTTTTTAACTGATGCTCTTACTTTCATCTGTTCCTTTTTATTAGTATCTATAAGTTATTCGAGCCTTCGTTAAATCGTAAGGACTCATTTCTAATTTCACTTTATCCCCTGGTAACAACTTAATGTAATGCATACGCATTTTACCAGAAATATGTGCTGTCACAATGTGACCGTTTTCTAATTCAACACGAAACATAGCATTTGATAATGCTTCTATAATTGTTCCGTCTTGTTCAATTGCTGCCTGTTTTGCCATGGTATAATTATTGAGCTACTGCTTTTCTATTTTTACCTGTTTTCATCAAGCCATCATAATGTCTGTTTAACAAGTATGAATTTACTTGTTGCATTGTATCAATAGCCACACCCACCATAATTAAAAGTGAGGTTCCACCGAAAAACAATGCCCATCCAGATTGTACACTCATAAGTTTAACGATAATCGCCGGGAACACAGCAATAAGTGCTAAAAAGATAGAGCCAGGTAAGGTTATTTGCGACATAACTTTATCTAAATATTCAGATGTTTCTGTTCCTGGACGGATGCCTGGAATAAAACCACCACTACGCTTTAAGTCATCTGCCATTTTATTGGTAGGTACTGTAATTGCCGTATAAAAATATGTAAATACTATAATTAATAATGCAAATACTAAATTATACCAGAAACCAAATATGTCTGCAAAGTTAGTTGCCATCCATTGTCCAGTTGCCGTATCTTTCAAGAAGGATGATCCACCAATTAAACTTGGTACGAACATAATAGCTTGTGCAAATATAATTGGCATAACTCCTGAAGCATTAAGCTTTAAAGGAATATACTGTCTAGATCCAAATACGTTTTTCTCATAACCACCAGAGGCCGTTCTTCTTGCGTATTGCACCGCAATTTTTCTAACTCCCATGACCAGCATGATTGAAGCCAAAATAATTAGCAACCAGATTACCAATTCAAAAAGAATTAGCATAACACTGTTTGATTCTAATCTTGAAGATGCGTTTAGCAAAAAGTTTTTAGGTAATGTAGCAATAATACCCACCATAATTAATAATGAAATACCATTACCAATTCCTTTATCCGTAATTTTTTCACCTAACCACATCGCGAAGATACAACCAGTTACTAAAATGATAACAGATGAGAAATAAAACAAACCGCCTTGACCTAATAAGAATGCCGATGGTGGAATTCCTAAAGCTGGTAAACTTGCTAAATATCCTGGAGCTTGAACTAAACAAATAGCAATGGTTAACCATCGTGTTATTTGATTAATTTTCTTTTGTCCACTAGCACCTTCTTTTTGTAATTTTTGCAAATACGGAATAGCAATTCCCATTAACTGAACTACAATAGAAGCCGAGATATAAGGCATAATACCCAATGCAAAAACAGAAGCATTTGCAAACGCACCTCCTGTAAAAGCATTTAATAAACCTAATAAACCGTCTTCAGTACTACCTTGTAAACCTTCTAATTGCGCCGCATCAATACCAGGTAATACAACCTGTGCACCAAAACGATAAACTAATAAAAGACCTAATGTAACAATAATTCTGTTTCTTAATTCTTCTATTTTCCAAACATTTTTTAATGTCTCAATAAATTTCATGCGCTTAAATTAGATTATAAAGTTACTACTTCACCTCCTGCAGCTTCTATAGCAGCTTTTGCTGAAGCGGTAAACTTATGTGCAGATACTTTTAATTTTGCTTTTAATTCTCCACGTCCCATAATCTTAACAAGATCATTCTTGTTAATTAGACCAAGAGTCATTAGAGTTTCAAAATCTACTGTATCTTTAATTTTCTTATCGTCAACCAATTGTTGAAGCGTATCTAGGTTTACACCTTGATGCTCTATGCGATTGATATTCGTAAAGCCAAACTTAGGAACACGTCTTTGAAGTGGCATTTGACCACCTTCAAAACCTATTTTTTTAGAATAACCAGAACGAGATTTTGCTCCTTTGTGACCACGAGTTGCCGTACCACCTTTTCCAGAACCTTGTCCTCTACCTATTCTTTTACCTTGACTTTTAACTGAACCTTCTGCAGGTTTTAAATTACTTAAATCCATTTTTCAGTATTTTATTTTGTTTCTTCAACAGAAACTAAATGTGAAACTTTAGCTACCATACCAAGGATATTTGGTGAGGCTTCGTGCTCTACAACTTGACCAATTTTTTTAAGACCAAGAGCTTCTAAAGTTCTTTTTTGTCTTAATGTACGATTGATTGCGCTTTTAACTTTTGTTACTTTTATCTTTGCCATCGTTCTTATCCTTTAAATACTTTTTCAAGAGAAATACCTCTATCACGAGCAATTGTTTTAGCGTCTCTTAATTGCAATAATGCATCAAAAGTTGCTTTTACAACGTTATGTGGGTTAGATGAACCTTGAGATTTTGATAATACATCATGAACTCCTACTGCTTCCAAAACTGTTCTCACAGCTCCACCAGCAATAACTCCTGTACCAGGAGCCGCAGGAATAATGTTTACTCTTGCTCCACCATATTTACCTTTTTGTTCGTGTGGTAACGTTCCTTTTACAATAGGAATACGCACTAAATTTTTCTTAGCATCTTCAATTGCTTTTGCAATTGCACTAGCCACATCTTTAGATTTACCTAATCCTTGACCAACGACACCTGCTTCATTTCCAACAACAACAATTGCTGAAAATCCGAATGCTCTACCACCTTTAGTTACTTTTGTAACTCTCTGTACTCCAACTAAACGATCTTTAAGATCTAATCCACTTGGTTTTACTAGCTCTGCGCTTTTGTATTTTTGATACATAATTTCTTAAAATTTAAGTCCTGCTTCTCTAGCACCTTCTGCTAATGATTTTACTCTTCCATGATATAAATATCCACCTCTATCAAAAGAAATAGTATCTACACCCGCTTTAAGGGCTTTTTCAGCAACAGATTTTCCTACTAATGTAGCAACCTCTGCTTTTGTACCTTTTGCAGAACTAATGTCCTTATCTCTTGAAGATGCTGCACTGATAGTTTTACCAGTCACGTCATCTACAACTTGTGCATAAATTTCTTTATTGCTTCTGAAAACAGATAATCTTGGTCTAGCTTCTGTACCAGAAACTACCTTACGAACTCTGCTTTTTATTCTTAATCGTCTTTCGTTCTTTGTTAATGCCATAACTTACTTATTAAGCTGATTTACCTGCTTTTCTTCTTAATTCTTCGCCAACAAACTTCACACCTTTTCCTTTATAAGGCTCAGGTGGTCTAAAGCCGCGAATTTTAGCAGCTACTTGACCAACAAGTTGTTTATCATGAGAAGTTAATTTAATGATTGGATTTTTACCTTTATCTGAAATAGTTTCAACACTTACTTCTGGAGCAATGTCTAATACTATGTTATGAGAAAAACCTAAAGCTAAATCAAGTTTCTGACCTTGATTACTTGCTCTATATCCAACACCTACTAACTCTAAATTTTTTGTCCATCCAATAGATACACCTTCAACCATATTATTGATAAGTGATCTATAAAGACCATGTTTTGCTTTTTCGTTTTTCTTATCAGAAGAACGCTCAACTATAACATTTCCTTCTTCAACTTTAATTGTTACATCAGAAAATTCTTGTGATAATTCACCTAATTTTCCTTTAACTGTAACCACGTTATTGTTGATTTCAACTGTAACTCCTGCTGGAATTACTACTGGGTTATTACCTATTCTTGACATGTTCTATAGTCTTTTTTAATTAGTAAACGTAACAAAGTACTTCACCTCCTACATTATCTCTTTGTGCTTGTTTGCCTGTCATTACACCATGTGATGTAGAAACAATGGCAATACCAAGACCATTAAGAATTCTAGGAAGCTCTTTTGAACTTGCGTACTTACGTAAACCTGGTTTACTTATTCTTTGAATCTTCTTAATTACAGGTTCTTTAGTTTCCTTGTTGTATTTAAGGGCTATTTTAATAGTTCCTTGTACAGCTGAATCTTCAAACTTGTAACTTAAAATATATCCTTGATCGAATAATATTTTAGTGATTTCTTTCTTTAAATTAGAAGCAGGTATTTCTACTACTCTGTGGTTTGCACTCACAGCATTTCTAATTCGTGTTAAATAATCCGCGATTGGATCTGTAGTCATAATTATAAATTTGCGGTAACGGTTTTCAATCTTTTTTAGGATTAAACCTGAAACCAATTAATATTTTTTACCAACTTGCTTTTCTAACACCAGGTATTAAACCTTGGTTAGCCATTTCTCTAAACATTACACGAGAAATACCAAATGTTCTCATATAACCTTTAGGTCTTCCTGTAAGCTTACAACGGTTATGTTGACGCACAGGCGAGGCATTTTTTGGTAACCTTTGTAGTGCTTCATAATCGCCAGCTTCTTTTAAAGCTTTGCGCTTTTCAGCATATTTAGCTACTGTTTTTGCTCTCTTTACCTCACGGGCTTTCATTGATTCTTTAGCCATATCTTAATTTTTTTGAAAAGGTAATCCTAATTCGGTTAATAGTGATTTTGCTTCTTTATCAGTATCCGCATTGGTTACAAAAGTAATATCCATACCTGAAATTTTATTCACTTTATCAATGTCAATTTCTGGAAAGATAATTTGTTCTGTAATTCCTAAATTGTAGTTTCCTCTACCGTCAAAACCGGTTGCTTTAACACCATTAAAATCTCTTACTCGTGGTAAAGCTGAAGTTACTAAACGATCTAAAAATTCGTACATTTTCTCACCACGTAAAGTTACTTTAGCACCAATTGGCATTCCTTTACGTAATTTAAATGATGCAACATCCTTTTTAGAGATGGTTGCTATTGCACGTTGTCCTGTTATAGTCGTTAATTCTTCCACTGCGTGGTCAATTAACTTTTTGTCTGCAACTGCTGCACCTACACCTTTAGATAATACTATCTTTTGTAGTTTAGGCACTTGCATAACATTGTTATAACCAAATTCATCCTTAAGAGCAGCAATTATTCTGCTGTTGTACTCTTCTTTAAGTCTCGGTGTATATCCCATAACTATATTACTTCATTTGATTTTTTAGAAAATCTCACTTTTTTGTCGCCTTCCATTCTATATCCTACACGTGTCTCTTCACCTTTAGCGGTTAATAAAGACAAGTTAGAAATATGAATAGCTGCTTCTTTTTCAACGATTCCTCCTTGAGGACTTTGTGCACTTGGTTTCATATGTTTTTTCACCATGTTCACACCCTCAACAATCGCCTTGTTCTTATCTATTAATACCTTTAGCACTTTACCTTCAGATCCTTTATGGTCTCCAGCATTAACTTTTACGGTATCTCCTGATTTAATTTTAAGCTTTGTCATTTTATTTTTCATTAAAGCACTTCAGGTGCTAATGATACAATTTTCATGAATTGTTTATCACGAAGTTCTCTAGCAACAGGACCAAATACACGTGTTCCTCTCATTTCACCCGTTGGGTTTAATAAAACACATGCGTTATCATCAAATCTAATATAAGATCCGTCTGGTCTTCTTACTTCTTTCTTAGTACGTACGACAACTGCAGTAGAAACAGCACCTTTTTTAATGCTTCCATTAGGTGTTGCATCTTTAACGGAAACAACTATTTTGTCTCCTACAGAAGCGTATCTTCTTTTAGTACCACCTAGTACACGAATGGTTAAAACCTCTTTCGCTCCGGTGTTATCAGCTACTTTTAATCTTGATTCAGTCTGTAACATAATTACTTCGCTCTTTCAATTATTTCAACTAATCTCCAACATTTAGATTTACTCATAGGTCGTGTTTCCATGATCTTTACAGTATCTCCAACGTTACAATCGTTCGTTTCATCGTGTGCAACATATTTCTTTGTTTTCAACACGAATTTTCCATACATAGGATGTTTTACTTTCTTAACTTCAGCTACCACAATAGATTTCTGCATCTTATTACTAGTAACAATTCCTACACGTTCTTTTCTTAAATTTCTTGTTTCCATCTTTCTGCAGAATTATTGTAATTCTCTTTTGGTTAATTCTGTCGCAATTCTTGCTACGGTTCTTCTTGCAGAACGCAACTGAATTGGATTTTCTAGAGGCGAAATTGCATGAGCCATTTTCATTTCTGAATAACTCTTTGTTGTCTCACCAAGTTTCTCTTGTAACTCGGCTACAGATAATTCTTTAATTTCTGATTGTTTCATAGTATCAAATAAATTATGCTTCGTAATCTCTAGCGATTATAAATTTAGTTTTAACTGGCAATTTCTGTGCTGCCAATCGTAATGCTTCCTTTGCAACGTCTAGTGGTACACCACCTACTTCAAAAAGTACGCGACCTGGCTTAACTACTGCTACCCAATATTCCACGGCACCTTTACCTTTACCCATACGTACTTCAAGAGGTTTCTTTGTAATAGGCTTGTCTGGAAAAATTTTAATCCAGATAGATCCTTCTCTCTTCATGAAACGTGTAGCGGCAATACGTGCTGCTTCAATTTGACGTGCTGTAACAAAGCTTGTGTCCATTGATTTTATACCAAAGGTTCCGCTAGATAGTAAATGCCCTCTTCCGGCATTACCTTTCATACGTCCTTTTTGTTGCTTACGAAATTTTGTTCTTTTAGGCTGTAACATTCTTTCTTTTCTTTAAACGATTACTTTCTACGACGAGGTTTTGAATCTCTGTTTCCACCACGTCCACCTTTTCCTTGCTTTTTAGATAATCCAACAAGCGGAGAAAGTTCTCTTTTACCATATACTTCACCTTTCATGATCCATACTTTAACACCTAATCTACCATAAGTAGTGTGTGCTTCAACTAAAGCATAGTCAATATCGGCTCTAAAGGTTGATAAAGGAATACGTCCTTCTTTGTAGTGTTCGCTACGTGCCATTTCAGCTCCGTTTAAACGTCCACTAATTTGAATTTTGATTCCTTCAGCATTCATTCTCATAGTTGCAGCAATGGCCATCTTAATCGCACGTCTGTATGAGATACGATTTTCAATTTGACGAGCCACACTAGATGCAACTAAAAACGCATCAAGTTCCGGTCTTTTAATTTCAAATATATTTATTTGAACTTCTTTACCAGTAATCTTTTTAAGCTCTTCTTTTAACTTGTCTACCTCTTGACCGCCTTTACCAATAATGATACCAGGACGAGCCGTTGTGATAGTAACGGTTACAAGTTTAAGCGTACGCTCAATAATTACTCGTGAAACACTAGCTTTAGATAGACGTGCATGAACGTACTTTCTGATCTTATCGTCTTCGGCAAGTTTATCACCATAATCGTTTCCTCCGTACCAGTTAGATTCCCATCCTCTGATAATTCCTAAACGATTTCCGATTGGATTTGTTTTTTGTCCCATATCTATTTAAGCTTGTGTGTTATTGTTAGCTCCAACTACGATTGTTACGTGGTTTGAACGTTTTCTAATTCTGTGTGCACGACCTTGTGGTGCTGGACGCAATCTCTTTAACATTGAGCCACCATCTACACGGATCTCCTTAACAAATAATTCAGCATCTTCAATACTTGCATCTTCGTTCTTCGCTTGCCAGTTTGCAATGGCAGACAATAACAAAGTCTCTAAACGACCTGATGCTTCTTTTGAGCTAAATTTTAAAATATTAAGCGCTTTTTCTACGCGTTCACCTCTTACTAAATCGGCTACTAAACGCATTTTTCTCGGTGATGTAGGACAGTTATTAAGCTTTGCAAAAGCGATGTGCTTTTTACTTTCCTTAATAGCGTCTGCCATTTGTTTTTTACGACTTCCCATAGCTTACTACTTTTTACCTTTATTTTTAGCACCTGCATGACCTCTAAAAGATCGTGTTGGTGAAAATTCTCCTAATTTGTGCCCTACCATGTTTTCAGTTACATAAACAGGAACAAACTGACGTCCGTTATGTACTGCAATTGTTTGACCAACAAAATCTGGTGTAATCATTGAGGCTCTAGACCACGTTTTGATTACCGTTTTTTTGTTACCCTCCACATTGGAAGCCACTTTCTTCTCTAATTTATAATGAACGTAAGGTCCTTTTTTTAATGATCTTGACATGTCTTATTTCTTTCTACGTTCTACAATATATTTATTACTCGCTTTTGTTTTAGAACGGGTTCTATAACCTTTAGCAGGTATACCATTTCTAGAACGTGGATGACCACCTGAAGATTTACCTTCACCACCACCCATTGGGTGATCGACTGGGTTCATCACCACTGGTCTTGTACGAGGTCTTCTTCCTAACCATCTTGATCTACCAGCTTTACCTGATACTAACAATTGATGATCTGAATTAGATACAACACCTATTGTAGCCATACATGTAATTAACACTAAACGTGTTTCACCTGATGGTAATTTTATAGATGCAAATTTATCACCTCTAGCCATTAACTGTGCAAATGTTCCAGCACTTCTAGCCATAACAGCTCCTTGACCTGGACGTAATTCTACACAAGAAATAATAGTTCCTAATGGAATTTGAGATAGTGGCATAGCATTACCAACTTCTGGAGCTACATTGCTGTCTCCGGAAACGATAGTCTGACCTACTTGTAAACCATTTTGAGCAATGATATACGCTTTCTCTCCATCTTGATAGTTTAACAACGCAATAAACGCTGTTCTGTTTGGATCATACTCGATAGACTTAACTTCAGCTGGGATTCCAGTTTTGTTACGTTTAAAATCGATAATACGATACCTTTTCTTATGACCACCACCTATGTAGCGCATAGTCATTTTTCCGCGACTGTTTCTACCACCAGACCTTTTTTTCGGAGCTAATAAACTTTTCTCCGGCTTATCAGTAGTAATGGCGTCGTAACCATTTACTACTCTAAATCGCTGTCCTGGTGTGATTGGTTTTAATTTTCTTACTGACATTTTTTGTTGTCTTTAATTACATGTTACTGTATAAATCAATCATTTCACCTTCCGCCAGTTGTACAATTGCCTTTTTAACAGCATTTGTTTTACCATGTTGAATACCAGTTTTTGTAAACTTAGTACTTCTATCTGGACGGACATTAATAGTACGAACTTTTTCAACAGAAACGCCATAAGCAGCTTCCACCGCTTTTTTGATTTCTACCTTGTTCGCCTTGGTATTCACCGCGAAAGTATAGCAGTTTCTTAACTCGCTATTAGCAGTCGCTTTTTCTGTGATTATAGGTTTAATTAAGATGTTCATCTGTTTCTTATTTACTTAAATTCGTTACAATTCCTTCTAAAGAACTCTCTAAAAGCACTACTTGATTTGCATTTAAAATCTTGTAAGTACTTATTTCCGAGCTAGTTATAACTTCAGAACCTTTTAAATTGCGTGACGACAAATATACATTATTATTTGAAGCACCCAACACAAAGAGAGATTTTTTATTGACTAGGTCTAAAGCTTTTAAAACTGCTGTGAAGTTTTTTGTTTTTGGAGACTCAAAATTAAAGTCCTCTAAAACTACAATTGATTTCTCGTTTGCTTTAATTGATAAAGCAGATTTACGAGCTAATCGTTTCACATTTTTGTTTAACTTAAAGCTATAGTTTCTAGGTCTAGGTCCGAACATACGTCCACCACCTTTAAAAAGACCAGATTTTATACTACCAGCACGGGCTGTACCTGTTCCTTTTTGTTTCTTTATTTTACGTGTACTACCAGAAATTTCTGCACGTTCTTTTGCTTTATGAGTCCCTTGTCTTTGGTTTGCTAAATATTGTTTAACATCCAAATAAACCGCATGATTATTAGGCTCAATAGCAAACACATCTTTAGACAAGTCAACTTGTCTTCCTGTGTCTTTTCCGTTTAAATCTAAAACTGCTACTTTCATTATTTTCTAATAATTACATAAGCGTTTTTATGTCCAGGAACACATCCTTTAACAACTAGTAGGTTCTTTTCAGCAACTACTTTTAAAACTCTTAAATTTTCAACTTTTACTTGATCAGTTCCCATTCTTCCTGCCATCTTCATTCCTTTAAATACTCTTGCAGGATATGAAGCCGCACCAATAGAACCAGGAGCTCTTAAACGGTTGTGTTGACCGTGAGTAGCTTGACCCACACCAGCAAAACCATGACGTTTAACAACACCTTGAAATCCTTTACCTTTAGATGTCCCAGAAATATCTACGAACTCTCCTTCAGCAAAATGCTCAACTGTTATTGCATCACCTAATTTGTACTCCTTATCAAAACCTTTAAATTCAACGATCTTGCGTTTTACAGAAGTTCCTGCTTTTTTAGCGTGACCTAGGTCCGCTTTAGTAGCGCTTTTTTCTGTCGCGTCATCGAAACCAAGTTGTACAGCACTATAACCGTCAACTTCTTCAGTTCTGACTTGGGTAACGATACATGGTCCAGCTTCGATTACTGTACATGGAATGTTTTTTCCATTTTCATCGAAGATGCTGGTCATACCGATTTTTTTTCCAATTAACCCAGACATAATTTTTCTTTATTATATTATGGACAACTCGCGATTTGTCCTGCTTGTTTGTTTATGGATGATTCGCGACTCACCCGTAAAATATTCAAGGCTGAAAAATACGTTTCAGCCTTGAATTGTATTTTTCCGTTTTTCCCTAACCAATCGTTAAGGACATGTAAGCTTATAACTAAACTTTGATCTCTACTTCTACACCACTTGGTAACTCTAGCTTCATTAGAGCATCAATTGTTTTTGAAGAAGACGAGTAAATATCAAGTAAACGCTTGTAAGAGCTTAATTGAAATTGTTCTCTTGACTTCTTGTTAACGTGTGGAGAACGCAATACAGTGAAAATTTTCTTGTGTGTTGGTAATGGAATTGGTCCCGTTACAACTGCACCTGTACTTTTTACTGTTTTTACAATCTTTTCAGCAGACTTGTCTACTAAATTGTGATCGTAAGACTTTAATTTTATTCTAATTTTTTGACTCATTTTCTTAAGATTTACGATTCAATACCTTTAGCAGCTTTTATAACCTCTTCTGAAATATTAGAAGGTGTTTCAGCATAGTGTGAAAATTCCATTGTTGATGTTGCACGTCCTGATGACAATGTTCTTAATGTGGTAACATATCCAAACATTTCAGATAAAGGAACAGTGGCTTTAATAGTTTTTGCACCTGCTCTATCACCCATATCACTCATTTGTCCACGACGACGGTTTAAATCTCCTACAATATCACCCATGTTTTCTTCTGGTGTAATCACCTCCAATTTCATGATTGGCTCCATTATAACAGCTTTAGCTGCTTTTGCACAATTTTTAAATCCTAATTTAGCTGCTAATTCGAATGATAATTGATCCGAATCCACATCATGGTAAGATCCATCCTTCAATGTCACTTTCATAGAATCGATTTCATATCCAGCTAAAGGACCATTTACCATAGCCATTTTGAATCCTTTTTCAATAGAAGGGATAAATTCTTTAGGAACGTTACCACCTTTAATAATAGATTCAAACTGAAGACCTACGACACCTTCATCTGCTGGTTCCACCGTAAATACGATATCAGCAAATTTACCACGACCACCAGATTGTTTTTTGTAAACTTCTCTATGGTCTGCTGCAGCTGTAATAGCTTCTTTATATTCTACTTGAGGCTCACCTTGATTCACCTCTACTTTAAACTCACGACGTAAACGATCTACAATAATATCTAAGTGAAGTTCACCCATTCCTGATATAATAGTTTGCCCTGAATTCTCGTCTGTTCTAGCTGTAAAGGTTGGATCCTCTTCAGCTAATTTAGCTAAAGCCATACCCATTTTATCAACATCTGCTTTCGTTTTTGGCTCCACAGCAATACCAATTACTGGATCTGGGAAGTCCATAGATTCTAAAACAATTGGATGTTTCTCATCAGACATGGTATCACCAGTCTTAATATCTTTAAATCCTACTGCCGCTCCAATATCACCTGCTTCAATAAAATCGATAGCATTTTGCTTATTGGCGTGCATTT
>NZ_JBLXHU010000031.1:0-25129 GCF_048259285.1 Bizionia sp.
ATTATTCTTTTTCCTATTTCTTTCAGCCATTAAGTCAACAAATTGTTCATATTTTCTTTTATCATCATCTCTTGAGTTTTCCATATATGCTATAACTTCTTCTAATAATTTTGATAAAGAATATAAATTGTCTCTTTTTCTATTATTTAATCTTAAAAGATAACTAGTAAATGTTAAAATGATGAAAAACGCAATGAAAAAATACATTAGAAGTCTAGCCAAATCTATCAAGTTGGCTTTAGCGGTAAAGGTGAAATTTGCGCCATCAGCCTCCATGAATTCTATTAATTTTTCTGGAAAGAAGGAGATTATTCCTAGGATCAAAAACAAGATCGATAGAATCGAAATTACAGCTCTAAAAATATTAGATGTTACATTCTTGGATATTTTAATGGCAATATGTTCCTTGATTTCCTCGTACTTATTATTAAAACGTTTTATTTTAGACTCTGCTTCTTGAATTTTGAAAAGTTTGTAATGTCTTAATTCTTCGTCAATTTTGTTATCCATATATAGTTGATGTATTTTGAGTTAATATGACATACCACTAGGTTAAGTACGAATTATCTCGCAATTTAATAAAAAGTACTTAATTGAAAGCCTTTAGAAATCTTCAAGTAAAGGATTGGGGTATTTATTTTATTTAAAAAAACTATTTAATGAGAAATATTATTTTAATGCGTAGATAATTATTACGGTTACCCGTAAAAAGACAAAAAAAACAATCAACCTCACCAGAACCCGAATCAAAATAAAGTTTTTTCACCTGGGAGATTAGGGGGGAGGTTGGTGAGGTTGAGATAACGTTTTCATGGTGTATGTAATTGGGAGTTGTCCCCGTTAGTTGCATAAATGACCTCTTTAAAATCGCACTTTTACAACTAAAAGCGCGATTTTTTAAATGAACCAAATAACGGTTGTGAGAGAAATTTAGAAGCAAACCACCAAAAATGGCCGATTTTATAATACCGTTTTAACAGCCATTCCCGGCAATATGTTTTAACTTTATGAAAATTTAAAACATAAAATCATGAAACAACAACTACTTAATTTCTTGGCTATCATCGGTTTAGTTGGATCCATGTCGGCTCAAGGTTATACCACGCCAGATACAGGGACCACCTTTACTTTAGAGGATCTGGTGGCGGCAAGTCCAACAACGATTTCGGTAACAGGCACCACCTATACCTTGGTGGATGATTTGATAATTTCCACAACAGATACCTTTCTTATAAATTCAAATGTAACATTGGAACTAGCAGCCGATATCCGCATCACCGTTTTTGGAACCTTTAACGTCAATGCAGATAATGTCACGTTTACAGCCATAGATCCAGCCGCACCTTATAATGGTTTTCGCTTTGAAGAGTTTTCTAATATAAACATTCAAAACGCTACGATTCAATACGGCGGCGGCTTACGTGTGCTTACTGAAACGTTTACCATTAACAATTGTCTAATTACCAATAACGTGTCAGGTGTTGCAACGGGCGGCGTTATTGCGCTTTCACGCGGTATGCCGCAAATTACCAACAACACGATTACCTTTAATCAAACCCCAGCCATCAGTTCGGGTGCCAATAGTGCCGTATCACCGTATATTTTTAATAATTATATGGAAGGGAATAACCAAGCAAATTCCAACCGGCCGCAAATTAACATGGGGACCACAAGGACTACAGAACCCATTCAAATTATTCAAAATACCATTAAAGGCGATCGTACTTTGGATATGGTAGGCGGCATTGCCGTGTCTAACTTGGTTGGAGGTACCATAAATGCCATAATCGATGATAACATCATTACCGATAATCGCTATGGACTGACCATTGTAGGGAACAATGCCTTTGCTTACGTTAGAAATAACAGGATTGAAGACAATGATTCTCAAGGAAGTCCTAATGTGGGTGGAAGTGGTATTTCCTTAAATACGTCTTCTGGCGGTATGGAAGTCATTGCGAGTGGGAATCAAATTCGTCGTAACCTTTGGGGCATTACCGTTATTGGAGAAGCGTCTATTAACTTGGGTGATGGCGCCGCAAATGTAGGTCAAAATGTCTTTTCTGAAAATGGAAACGGTGGCACAACGTACGCGCTTTATAACAATACACCCAACGCATTAATGGCCATGAATAATTGTTGGGATGAAACCAATGCGCCAAACACCCTTGCCGAGGCAGAAGCCGTTATTGTGCATCAAAACGATAATTCTACATTAGGATTAGTAAGTTTTGACCCCGTAGATTGTGGCTTTCTAAGTACAGACGATCACCAATTGAAGGCCGTAACCATGTATCCGAATCCTACAGACGGACAACTAAACATATCCCATAATACGGCTTTTAAACACATGAAGATATACAGTATAGATGGAAAATTAATCATGCAGAAAACACTCCAAATGGGTGCGAATAGCATGTTTTTGGATTTGAAGGCTGGTATATATATTTTAGAATTAACAGGCGAGAGGACGAAAGCCACCAAAAAGTTAGTGGTTAAATAATTTGGAAGGATGTAATAGTGAAAGGCGCCACTTGAAATGTGGCGCTTTTTTACATAATGTAAAGACCACTCGCGATTCTCAAAGCGCTTAAAGCTCTTTTTTTATTACAGGTAATGCCCCATAAACCATTGAATCCCAATAATGGTTTTCGCATCGCGAAACTGATTGTTTTTGATGTGTTTACGGACCTCCTGAACCGGCATTTTTACCAATTGAATATCCTCTTTTTCAGTTATCAAACCGCCACCTTTAAATATGTTATCGGATGAATTTACTTCGGTATAGAAAAGAAAAACGCGCTCCGAACTTCCGCCAGGTGACACGAAAAATGAATTTATAAAATCTAACCCGTTTACCTGATAACCAATTTCTTCTTCTACCTCCATTTTCACACGCTGTTCTGGGTCCTCATGAGCTTCTATGGAACCGGCAGTGAGCTCAAGTATCCAGCCGTCTCCTTCTTTAATGCTGGGATATCTAAATTGCTTGGTAAACAACAAGCAATCGGTGTCTTTTTCATAAATAACAATGGCTACAGAATCGCCCCGTTCAAAACAATACCGCTCTACTTCCATGCTGCCTGCATTAAATAGGTCATGTTTAATTTTGGCCTTCTTTATTTGGAAGACTTGATCATATACAAGGCGTTCGTGTAGTAGTTGGTAGTTCATGATATTTAGGTTTTAAAACAGTATCTAAATAACCAATAGGGTTTGTACTATTAATTTTTTATGTGCTTGTAAATATAATTTATTTATGAACAAACATGGTGTTTTCTGTGCAAAAGGAAAAGTATGGCAACCTAAAATCAGTCTGTGCAATCCAGTATCACAGCACCAACAGACCTTGGTAATTCACAAAATTCATCACCTTCAATGCTATAAAAGCGTATCCCTAAAACGGCCACACCAAAATGTACAGGCACTTTTACTTTATTGGGGACTAGGTAAAAGGAAGTGCTGCCAGAACAAACATCTAAAAAATAGGTAGGAGATACGTGTAACGAAGATGCCAAGCTATCAAAATCAAAATCCAATATACCCAAAGTAAGGCCAATATGCGTGGCAGCATTGGGTTTTTTAAACAAACTCGGATTAAAGTGACTAATGGTTAACTGTTGCCTTTCCCAATTAAAACGTCCATGGGCTGTTAAGGCTTTTATAAGCGGAGTTTGGTAAGTTAAGGCATAGTGCTTAAGTAAATTCTTGCCTTTGGTGGTTTGTAAACCCTGCTTCACGTTTCTTTTTCCGCGAATAGAAATACCATCCAAGGCTTTAATGCTTAAAAACAATTGCATCATTCGGGAGTAAAACAACTTACCTTTAATACCAATTAAAAACGGCGATAAGGCCAAACGAAAATGCTTACTAAGCCGACTACAAGTCCCAAATTCGTTATAATTATCACGAACGGGTTGCATACTGGCTTTTGTTTTTATAGCATACCCATCAAACCCACCGCCAGCTTTTCGTTCATAGCCAATACCACGGGCTATATAATAATTAATGTCGCCCAGTGTTCCCGAAATTGTAAAAGGTCCTTTTTGTCGTGCCATGGTAATACTAATATAATGAATAACAGGTATATAAGCAATAGGTATAGCGTATCAACCCTATGGATACCCTATGGATACCCTATACTTAATCCCCATAAATCTTAAGGGTGCAAGCAACTTCACATGAATTGGGATGTTAATAGGCGCAGAAACACATACATGCTTAGTTATGCTGGACAGAGTTTAAAGCTTTTGGTGCTGAAAAAAGTATAGCTAGTAACTTAAAAAAAAAATGACAGTAACCTAAAACAGTAAATCCAAAGGTTTGAATTTAAACGTCTCAATGTGTGTTTATAGCGGTTGTTTTCAGGTGTTTGGTTGCACTATCTAAACTAAAAAAAACGGAGAAATGTTATACAATCGTTTAGAAAGGTTGTCGTCTGCCGAGTAGATTTTTGGGGTAGAATATTTTTTCTTCAATGTTGAATCGTATTCACTTTCGTATTCATTTTCAAATTCTCTGGCAAGGTAATCAAAAAGTGTATGCATAAAAAAACGCTTGGAAGAAAGTCAAACCGTTGTTTTTCATGTGATTAAAAAATTGTAGCGCGACCGAGATTTACAGAATCTTTATTGGGTTGCCATGACAATAGTAAAAGTTTAAAGGCTCAGGCTTTTATAGACTTTTTTCATACATCTGCACTTGGAAGCCAGCTTCCGTAAAACGCATAAAAAAAAGTCCTGTACTTCCGTACAAGACTTTTACTGCTGTAGCGAGACCGAGATTTACAGAATCTTTATTGGGTTACCATGACAATAGTAAAAGCTTAAAGGCTCAGGCCTTTATAGACTTTTTTCATACATCTGCACTTGGAAGCCAGCTTCCGTAAAACGCATAAAAAAAGTCCTGTACTTCCGTACAAGACTTTTACTGCTGTAGCGAGACCGAGATTTGAACTCGGGACCTCCGGGTTATGAATCCGACGCTCTAACCAACTGAGCTACCTCGCCATATTCCTGTTGATACAGAAATCGCCTCATTTAAAGTGGTTCGTACCGCTTTTTGAGGCTGCAAATATAACAACAAATTTATTCCGTGCAAATAAAAATCAACATAAAATATTTATAAAAAATAATTTTAATTCTCATCATTTAATGTATATATTGAGCACATAAATTAATCAACTATGAACGAGAAAGTAAAATTTGAAATGGAGTTCCCTATACAGGCTTCACCTCAATTATTATATCAATATATATCAACACCTTCGGGCCTTTCCGAGTGGTTTGCCGAGAACGTAAATTCAAGAGGCGAACTTTTTAAATTTATCTGGGATGGATCCGAAGAACAAGCAAGTTTAGTCAGTAAGAAAAGTGGCGAACGTATTAAATTTCGTTGGGCTGCCGATGAAGGTGAACCATATTTCTTTGAAATTCGAATTCAAGTGGATGAAATTACCAAAGATGTTTCTATTATGATTGTCGATTTTGCCGAAGAAGATGAAGTGGATGAAGCCAAAATGCTTTGGGAAAACCAAATTTCCGATTTAAAACAAGTATTGGGTTCCGCTTAAGGTGGTTTCTATTATAAAACATATCTTTGTCCCGAATAAAATTCGGGACTTTTTTTATGATCAATTTCAACGGAAAAATGACAGGGGATATCAACGCGATATCTATAAATAATCGGGGTTTTGCTTATGGTGATGCTGTTTTTGAAACCTGTAAATATTCACATGGCAAACTCTTGTTTTGGGAGGATCACTATTTTCGCCTGATGGCTTCCATGCGGATTATGCGTATGGAAATCCCTATGCGCTTTACCATGGAATTCCTAGAAGCAGAAATTCAAAAAACACTATCCGAAAATAAGCTTGCAAATAACACGTCGCGTGTTAAATTAACCGTATTTCGTGCTGAAGGTGGTTTGTATAACCCAACCAGTAAGGAAGTGGGATTTGTTATTTCTGTCAGCGCATTGGATGCTGATTTTTATTTGATGAATGATGGGGATTATGAAGTGGATTTGTTTAAAGATTTCTACGTGTCGCCTAGTTTACTATCCACCTTAAAAACGAATAATAAGGCCATTAATGTAGTAGGTAGTGTGTATGCCGAAGAAAACAAGCTGCAAAACGCCTTATTGTTGAACACCGATAAAAAAGTAATAGAAGCTTTAAATGGGAATTTGTTTTTAGTTCGTGGCAACTGTATTAAAACACCACCACTTTCTGATGGTTGCTTAAAAGGGGTTATGCGAAAGCAAATTATGGAACTTATTACGCAGTTGCCTGATTATGAGCTAGAAGAAGTATCTATTTCACCTTTTGAATTGCAAAAAGCCGATGGGTTATTTATTACCAATGTTATAACGGGTATTCAGCCCATTAGTAAATACCGTAAAAAAACGTTTGACAATACGGTTGCCAAAATGCTATTGCAAAAATTACAAGTAAAAATTAGATTGTCTAGTTAAAGGTAGGGTCTTCGGGTGCATTGGACCAAATGGTATAATCACCGCCAAACTCCATCATTTTTTCTTTCCAAAACGTTTCATAGTCTTTTTCTATAATGTTTTGCTTATAAATGTTTTCCGTTACAACCCAGGAATTGGTTTTTAATTCCGCGTTTAATTGATCCGCTTGCCAACCGGAATACCCAAGAAAAAAGCGGATATTCTTCTCGTTTATCTCATTATTGGCAATTAATTCGGCGACTTTATTAAAATCGCCTCCCCAATAAATTCCTAAAGAAATTTCTACGCTATTCGGTATAAGCTCTGGCACCTTATGTATAAAATAAAGATTATCCTGTTCTACAGGTCCGCCGTTATAGACCTTAAACGTGGCGTCTAATTCTGGAATTAAATCACTGATAGTGTACTCCAAGGGCTTATTTAAAATAAATCCAATAGAGCCTTCATCGGTATGATCGGCTAAAAGAATGATAGAACGGTTAAAGGAGATGTCACCAATTATAGAAGGTTCGGCAATAAGCAAGTGTCCTTTTTTTGGTTGTATTGAAATCATATAGTGATAGATTTTCTATTATAAATCTAATATTTTTTTTTTTAATAACAAACAGATGCCACTACTAATAACAAAAAAAGGTCTTCGAAATGAAGACCTTTTATACTTATAAATTAAGCGATAATTAGTTTACTGCTCTAGATAAATCTGAACCAGCTTTAAACTTAACTACGTTTTTAGCTTTAATTTTGATAGTTTTTCCTGTTTGTGGATTTCTTCCGTCTCTTGCAGCTCTTCTAGAAACTGACCAAGATCCAAATCCTACTAAAGAAACTCTGTTACCTTTTTGTAAAGCTCCTTCAATTTCAATTAACGCACATTCTAAAGCCTTCTTTGCAGCTGCTTTAGTAATTCCTGCGTGTTCTGCCATTGCATCGATTAAATCTGTTTTGTTCATAATTTAAAGTTTAATTATTAATAAATTGTTGGTTAAACATTTTTGTTAAATCCATTACAAATTTATACGGTTTATCGTACCATGCAAGTAATAGCAAGGGAAATACCTAAATTTGTTGATAACTTAACCGATTTGTTAATAAAGCCTGTGTATTTCATCGATGTTTTTACAATATGAGCATTCATAAGGGTTTACAGCATTTTAGCTTCTTCATGAAATTCATAGCCATTTAAGAGGTCTTTTATAGCCATTTTTCGCTTCCCTGGTAATTTCAATGCATCAATAAAAATGTAACCATCTGAGACGGCTACTTTTAGTGTTTTTTTGCTGGCGAGTATTTGCCCATTGGAATGGTTGTGTTCGGCTAATTCTTTGTGTGTTTCGTAAATTTTAATTTCTAAAGTGTCGTCATTATTATGTAAATAACACCAGGCAGAGGGATACGGATTTAATCCACGTACCTTATTATGTATAGTCTCAAGGGAATTATTCCAATCTATTTTGCAATTATCCCGATTTAGCTTGTTGGCTTCTTTCAATTCATTGGTGTTTGGCTGTGCTGTGGTTTCAACAGTGCCATTTTCAATGCGTTTTAACGTGTCAATAACCAATGCACTACCTGTATGCATCAATTTATCGTGTAAGGTGCCCACATTATCTTTTTCTTCTATGGCAACGGCCTTCTGCAAAATCATATCACCGGTATCAATGTTATCATCTATAAAAAACGTGGACACCCCGGTTTCGGTCTCTCCATTAATAATAGCCCAGTTTATAGGAGCAGCACCTCGATAATTAGGTAATAGGGACGCGTGCAAATTAAATGTGCCTAAAGCTGGCATTTGCCAAACGGCTTGTGGCAACATTCTAAAAGCAACCACGACCTGAACATTGGCTTGTAATGCTTGTAGGGTTTTTAAAAATTCAGGATCCTTTAAATTGGTAGGTTGTAAAATATGCAAACCTTGCTTTTGTGCGTATTGCTTAACGGCGGATTCGTTTATTTTTCGGCCACGTCCTGCTGGTTTATCCGGTGCCGTTATAACACCAACTACTTGGTAATTATGGGCTAGTATGGCGTCTAATATGGCAACGGCAAATTCTGGCGTGCCCATAAATACGATGCGTAAATCGGTTTTCATAAATGTGATAATTTATAGGTGTTAATAGTGGTTACTACAATTATATGATGTTCTAATAATAATTTCAGAGCGTTGTGAATGTCTTTCTCCGGATACCCCAAGGCTTCAGTAAGGGTTCTAGATGAGCAGTCTGTGTCTTCTAATTTAGTAATAATAGCGTTTTTAATAGCTTTAAAGTCCGCAGGTGCTTTCTGTTTATGTTTTCTTTCAACACAAACCGAACAAATTCCACAATCGTCCACATCTTTTTCGCCAAAATAGGTGAGGAGTTGAACACTTTTGCAAGTGGTGTTGTTTGAAATGTATTTTAAAACATCAGATACTTGCTTGTGTTTTAATGCGTTCTGCTGATTGATGATGTGGGTAATCCGATTGATGGTTTTATCGTCTTCACGCGGTTCTAAAAACGTGACTTGCGCATCGGTTTTAGAAATTTGTAAACTAATAATGTCATCTTTTTCAAGTTTTTCTAAAGCTTGAATTAATTGGTGTTCGGATATGGAGGCTTTTTCAGCTATTCTAGTCGTATTGATTTTTGTTTCATGTTCAAAAATGCCGCCATAACTTCTTAATATAGATTTGACAATGCTATTTAAAGGCGCATGTTTCCCCAAATATTGAAATAACTGGGTGTCTGAAACGAGAAATTGAACACGTGTATGTTTATTAAATTGCTGATTTAATGCAATTATACTGGTTCTATCTAAAGTCTGTATAGCATTGTAAGCTATTAACGTATTAAAATTATAGGTTTTACAGAAGTGGTTGAAATTAAAATCTTCTGCCAAACCAACACCTTCACCATAGGAAATTTGAAAATAGTTGCAGAGTTTCCTGTATAGCTGTTTCATGAAATCCACGCTTGGGAGCACGGTTAAAAACTGATCTTCCAATTTACGCTTATCGGTTTTATTTTTTAAAATAACGGCAAAAGCTTTGTCGCCATTTCTACCAGCACGACCCGCTTCTTGGAAATAGCTCTCCAAACTTTCCGGTAAATTTAAATGGATCACCGTTTTTACATTGGGTTTGTCAATTCCCATTCCAAAGGCATTGGTGGCAACCATGATTAGTTTTTTCTCACGAAGCCAATCCTGAAGCCTGCTGTCTTTTTCAGTGTTGGATAAACCACCATGAAAAAACGTGGCTGAAAACCCTTTCTTTTCTAAAAACTGACTGATTTCTATGGTTGCTAATCGATTCCTAACATATATAATGGAGGGCGCGTTATTCTTCTTTAAAATACGCTCTAAATGATAATGCTTATCCGTAGCATCAAAAGTCATATAGGCTAAATTATCCCTGTTAAAGGATTGTTTGAGTACTTTAGGACTTATAAAATCCAGTTCTTTTATTATGTCATCTACTACTTCTGGTGTGGCAGAGGCTGTTAAGGCAATACAATTTACGGTAGGTTGTAATTCACGCAGTAGTTTGATGTTTTTATAAGCTGGTCGGAAATCATTACCCCATTGCGAAATACAATGCGCCTCATCAACAGCTATTAAATTAACAGGCATTTGGCGAATGCGGTCTTGGACTAATTCTTGCTGAAGGCGCTCTGGCGATAAATAAAGAAATTTATAATTTCCATAAATGCAATTATCTAAAAGGGTGTCTAATTCGTTGTAATGAATACCACTCGTTAATGCCATTGCCTTAATACCTCTACTTTGTAAGGCTTGCACTTGATCTTTCATCAATGCAATTAATGGCGAAATAACAATGCAAATCCCATCCTTTGCCAAAGCAGGAACTTGGAAACATAAAGATTTTCCGCCGCCCGTTGGCATTAAAGCAAAGGTGTCTTCGCCCTCTAAAACGGCTTGAATCACGGTTTCTTGAAGCGGTTTAAAACTGGTGTAGTTCCAATACCGCTCCAATATGTCAATGGGCTGTTGCATTATAAGTTTTTAACAACATTCAGAATAAAATCTGTACGATTTTCAACCGTATCAAAGGGAACATCTAATAAATTATAACCGAATTTATCGTAAGTTTTTAATAGGTTATCATGAATTTCGACAGCTTGATTAAAATTTTCATAACGTTCACTATCACTCACAAAAATGTCTTGCCAAGGTTTTAAAATAAATGCCAGGTCATAATTGTGGTTTTTACAACTTTCTTTAAATTTATCTGGATAGTCATCCCCTATAAAATCCATGTATGCCAAAACGTCTGGAATACCACGATCTAGAAAAACAAAGCTCTCACTTTGCGTATTGGCTTGATTAAACTGATCCTCACGACCTTTTAACAGCAGTTCACTAAACAAAAGTGGTTGGGTTAAGAAAAGCTGGTCTACACCGTCTTCTCTGGCTTTCAAGGTTATTTGGCGTGATATTTCATCCAGACAAACATAGCCGCGAGTTTTCAATTCGTTAATGATTGACGTTTTCCCTGTCCCTGGTCCTCCAGTGATAACTATTTTTTTTATTTTCAAATTGGCAAGATTTTGGATGTAAAAATCGTAATTAAAAAGGAAACTAAAAAATGACAAGGAAATACTATCTTTGTTTTATTAAAAATTGAAAATGGAAGAGCATAAAAAAACAGAAGCTTTTTACGAAAAGTTAAAAGTTCAATTATACGATACGGCCGAATGGCCATCACAGTATTTATTTAAATTCATCGTTGAAACAAAAGGCGATGCTATAAAAAATATTGAAGCTTTATTTGATAACATGGGTGCGGTTATAAAAACGAAAGAGTCCTCAAAAGGAAAATACACAAGTGTTTCAATTCATGTAGTTATGGATGCACCGGAATATGTTATATTTAAATATAAAGAAGTTACAGAAAACGTTAAAGGCGTTATTAGTCTTTAGTTTTTTTTTGTACTTTGCGCATGCACAAAACTACGTGCCATAAGTAAACTCTACACATAAACATATTTTGATAGATCATTTAGAATACAATTCAGAACGTGAGCATTTAATTATTCCAGAATACGGACGTCATCTTCAAAAGATGATTAATTATGCTAAAACACGTGAAACCAAAGAAGAACGTAATAAACTAGCTCATGCTATTATTTCCGTCATGGGAAATATTCAGCCGCATTTACGAGACGTTCCCGATTTTCAACACAAGTTGTGGGATCAACTATTTATCATGTCTGATTTTGATTTAGATGTGGATTCTCCTTACGGTATACCTGATAAAGAAATCTTAAATGAACGACCAGAGCGATTACCGTATCCACAGAATTTTCCAAAATATCGGTTTTATGGGAATAATATAAAAACCATGATTGATGTGGCAAATACTTGGGAAGAAGGCGAACTTAAAGACGCCCTTATTTTTACCATTGCCAATCATATGAAAAAGTGTTTTTTAAACTGGAATAAAGATACGGTTGAAGATGATGTAATCTTTGAGCATTTACGAGAGCTTTCTGGTGGTAAAATTAATTTGTTAAATGCAGATGAAGATTTAACAGATGCCACGAGTTTAATGCGAAGTAAATCCAAATACAGCTCTAAAAGCTCCAGCAACAAAAAGAGTCATCAGAAAAAAAATAATACAAATAGAAGTAGAAAACGCTATTAAAAAAACGGCATGGGTATATTTAAAATTGAAGGAGGCCACCAATTAAAAGGTAAAATTCAGCCTCAAGGTGCCAAAAATGAAGCATTACAAATTTTATGTGCTGTTTTATTGACTCCTGAAAAAGTAACAATTCATAACATTCCAGACATTGTGGATGTTAATAAACTTATTGATTTACTAAAAAATTTAGGTGTTAAAATTGAACATGTAAATCAAGGGACTTATACGTTTCAAGCAGATGCTATTAATCTAAAATATTTAGAGTCTGAAGCCTTTAAAAAGGATGGTCGCGGTTTACGTGGTTCCATTATGATTGTTGGACCGTTGTTGGCACGATTTGGAAAAGGCTATATTCCAAAACCAGGTGGCGATAAAATTGGTCGTCGTCGTTTAGATACACACTTTGAAGGCTTTATTAAATTAGGAGCTAAATTCCGATACAACAGAGAAGATTATTTCTATGGTGTTGAAGCTGATAAGCTAAAAGGTGCTTACATGCTTTTAGATGAAGCATCCGTAACCGGAACTGCCAATATTGTTATGGCAGCCGTTTTAGCAGAAGGACAAACAACCATATATAATGCTGCTTGCGAACCGTATTTGCAACAACTTTGTAATATGTTGAATAGAATGGGAGCCAAAATAAGCGGTATTGGCTCTAACATGCTTATTATTGATGGCGTTGACAACTTGGGTGGTACAAGCCATACCATGTTGCCAGATATGATTGAAATAGGAAGTTGGATAGGTCTTGCGGCAATGACTAAAAGTGAATTGACTATTACCAATGTGAGTTGGGATGATTTAGGGCAGATTCCAGACGTATTCCGAAAATTAGGGATTACAGTAGAAAAGCAAGGGGATGATATTCATATTCCAGCGCATAAAGATGGTTATGAAATTCAGAATTATATTGATGGTTCTATTTTGACTATTTCTGATGCGCCTTGGCCAGGATTTACACCCGATTTATTGAGTATTATTCTTGTGGTTGCTACACAAGCTAGAGGTAGCGTTTTAATTCATCAGAAAATGTTTGAGAGTCGTTTGTTTTTTGTAGATAAATTAATTGATATGGGAGCCAAGATTATTCTTTGTGACCCACATCGTGCCGTCGTAATAGGTCATGATTTTAAATCGCAATTAAAAGCAACAACCATGACTTCGCCAGATATTCGTGCAGGTGTTTCATTATTAATTGCTGCACTTTCAGCTAAAGGAACATCCACCATTCACAATATTGAACAAATAGATCGCGGATACGAAAATATTGATACACGCTTACGTGCTATTGGTGCTCTAATTAATAGACACAAAGAGAACGACTAAATAACGGTATGAGTTTATAAAAAAATGCTTCTAAATTATTTAGAAGCATTTTTTTATGGAATAAACTGAACTTATTCTTTTATAATTTTTCGCATACTTATTTCGCCATCAATGTGTAATTGAAGCATGTAAATACCAGCTGCTAAAGATTGTAATGGAATTTGCTTATTAACATTCAGCCTTTGGTTTGCTTGCAATAGTTTTCCTGAAACATCATATAATGAATAGGCAACGTTTGAATGTGTATTATTGGTTTCAACCGTAATAAAACGAGACGTTGGATTCGGGTATATACGTACTTTAGAAATTGCTTCCGTATGGGCAGTACTTAATGTAGAGCCTTCCGTAATAGTGATGGATTGATTAATGGTTGGCGCTAATAACTCATCTACATTTCCAGATGGCCACTTAACAACAATTTTAGTGATGGCTGTTGCCGTTCCTAACCCAAAATGTGTTTTTAGAGAATTCATAATACCATAACTCTCACCTGAACGGACTTCACGTATTTGTTTTCCCCAAGCACCATAAATTTCAATACGAGCACCAATTCCATTGATATTGCTTGTCGTTCCTTCTAAAAGAATTGAGGTCCAATTATTCGTGCTATTTCCAGAATTTAAATATAATCTATCCGGTTTATTGCTACTCGGATTATTATAACCTGAACCAAAACCAGCCATAACATCTATAAAACCATCATTGTTTAAATCGCCCACGGCAGCACTTTGTATTCTAAATGTATTGTAAGGCAAAGGAAACGGATTAGCTAATTCTGTAAAGGTGTTATCGCCATCATTTTTGTATAATTTATGAATACCATTTCTGGTGGTTATAAAAATATCGACAAAGGTATCATTATCAAAATCCTCCATGATGACTTGAATACCACCATCACCTAAATTATCCAATGACGTGGCAATTCCTGATGAAGCCGTGATGTCTGTATAGTTCCCATTTCCATCATTTTCAAGAATCATACTGGTAATATCATGATTTACAATCACGCAATCTAAATCGCCATCATTGTCAATATCTTCAAATGCAGCAGCCCAAGATTGTCCATAAGGAACTAAACCACGAGCAACGGCAACTTCAGAATAATTATTGTTACCATCATTTTCGAAAAGTAAATTGACACGCCTGCCATCATTGGGATTGGAAACGCCTAAACGGCATTTAGAAATATATAAATCTAAATCACCATCATTGTCATAATCAATCCAGATACTGCCATAATTTCCAGAATTATCGGAAGGTATAGTGGAAGCCGTATTAATTAATCCGAGATTTTCTGTCATAGCACCTGTACCATCATTGCTATACGCTTTAGATAAACCATTATCATGACAGGCAAAGATGTCTATGGTGCCATTATTATCAATATCCGCAAAGTTCAAGTTTTGAACAAATATGTTGTATGTTAGCAGATTAGAGCTATAATCAGTGCCCGAACTGTTGGCTGTATATACTTTTAAACCGTTATAACTTCCACCCATTAAAATATCGTTATACCCGTTTCTATCAACATCCGCAATGGCCATTCCCCATTTGGAACCACTTGTGCTTCCATAATTTAATCGAGTAAAAATACCATTGGTGTTTTGGTATTCTATCTCTAAAGAAGAGGCGCCATTTAAACGAATAATATCGTCTAAACCATCACCATTCATATCAGAAACACCTATGGCAACACCACTTTTTAAGGAGGCGTTAACCAAATTACCGTTTCCACTAGTAAAAGAAATTTGCGCAACACCAATCATAGGGATTAATGTCAGCGCGATAAGTAATTTTTTCATCATGTTAAATCTATTTTATAAAATAAATATAAAACAAAGCATGAATAAATAAGTTAAATATCTGATTATGTGTCTATAAAAAACGATTTTAGGTATAATTGGAAGTTTTTTGAAGTGGCAATCAGCGTATTTTAAATATAATTTTAACTGACAGCTTCCTTGTAAACTTTTAAACAACGCTCTCGTGCCTCTTTATGATCCACTATTTTTGAAGGGTAGGTGAGTTCTTGAAATTCGGGTACCCATTTATTAATATATTTTAAATCTTTATCAAATTTTTCAATTTGGGTGGTTGGATTAAAAATTCTAAAATAAGGTGCTGCATCCACACCAGAACCCGCAACCCACTGCCAATTTCCAATGTTACTAGCAATTTCATAATCATGTAATTTTTCTGCAAAATAGGCTTCTCCCCAACGCCAATCAATCAGCAAATGTTTACATAAAAAACTACCAACCAACATACGCACCCGATTATGCATAAATCCGGTTTCATTTAATTCCCGCATACCAGCATCCACTAAAGGATATCCTGTTTTACCTTGGCACCATGCTTGGAATTCCGTTTCGTTATTACGCCATTGTATATTGTCGTATTTGGGCTTGAAACTTTCGGTTACCGTGTGCGGAAAATGCCAAAGTATTTGCATGAAGAATTCACGCCAAATAAGCTCTTGCCAAAATATCTCATTTTTTTCTGCAATGGCTTTTTTTACCATTTTCCGGATACTCACCGTTCCAAATCGTAAGTGTGGTCCTAAACGAGATGTGGCATCTTTTGCTGGAAAATTACGCTTGGATTCGTATTCCTGAATTAAAGTGGGTGTTACGTCATATGGTGCTATGTCTTGTTTAGATTTTTTAAAACCTAAATCCGATAATTCCAAATTTGGTAATCGGGTGTTTTTAACCAAATTATCCAAATAGCTGTTGGTGTAATAAATTTCTAAATCTATTGTTTTAAAAGCGGCCTTCCATGTTTTCATAAAAGGTGTATACACGCGATAGGGATCGCCATCATCTTTAACGACTTCATTTTTTTCAAAAATAACTTGGTCCTTATAAGTTTTAAATGCAATTCCATTTTCTTCTAAAAATGAACCCACATCGTTATCCCGCTTAATGGCATAAGGTTCGTAATCGTGATTGGTAAAAACGGTAGTAATTTCGTACGAATCGACAAGATGTTTAAAAACGCTTTCAGGTGTTCCGTGATATATAGCAACACTGCTGTTGTGTTCGTCTTGAAGTGTTTTACGCATGGTTTGCAGCGTATGGTAAATAAACGTTACGCGTGCATCACCTTTAGGCAGGGATTCTAATAGTTCCGAATCGAAAATAAAAATAGGTAGCACATGATGATCACTTTTAAGAGCTTCATAAAACCCACGATTATCATCTAAACGTAAATCGCGTCGGAACCAAAAAATGTTTAAGGGTTGTTTCATACTTATAGAGTTCCAAATAATTCTACTAATTTTTTCTGACGATAGGCAAAAATTTCATCTAATTTGGGCTTCACAATTAATGGGTGTATCAGTTGACCTAGGATACCCATAGGAACTTTGTAATCTATAATATCTTCCATTTCTATACCACCATCAATGGCTTTAATAAAATGTTTATGATGCCAAAGCGCATACGGACCAAAGCGTTGCTCATCCACAAAATATGCCTTGTCAATAACGTGTGTAATTTCTGTTACCCACTTGGTTTTAATACCCAAAACAGGCGTTACAATATATTGAATTAATTGACCTGCAAACATAGGCCTGTCCGCTCCTGAAAGAATATGAAAGCCCATGTAATCTGGTGTAATAGTTTTAAGATTTTTTGGGTCCGATAAAAATTCCCATGCCTGATCTACAGAAATTGGTAGATTTTGCTTCGCGTGTAAGGTGTAAATTTTCATTAGTTATTGAGTAAAACGTAAAGATTTAAAGAGGTTGCAATGCAAAGCCATATCATATAAGGGACTAATAAATAGCGCCAAGAATTCATGGCATCCATACGAAAGGTGAAAAAGAAATAAAAGATTATGAGTGTTAATAAAACAATCGTGATTAAAGCGAATAGTACGAGGTGCTGATTAAAAAATAAAAAATTCCAAGCAATATTTAAAACCACTTGAAGAGCAAATACGCCTATTATTAATGGCGATTGGTAATCTTTAAACAGATAGGTTAAATACACCGAAAAGCAAATCATGATAAATGTCCAAGCCGCACCAAATACCCAGCCCGGAGGTGTCCAAGGTGCTTTATTTAAATTGGTGTACCAAGGTGACGTAGCGCCATCACCCATTAACCAGCTACCAATTGCTAAACTGCCAAAATTTATAATTAGAAACAGAATTAAAAGTGGGACAAATTTCATATTACTTATTTTGTAAAATTTCTATCTTATCAGCAATTTTTTGTGCTTCAGCATATTTTAAATCGCTAGCTTTTCTATCGGTTGTTGATAGGCGATGCCAGTCTTTCATAATAACTTCATATTGTTTCTGAAGTTTTTCAATTTCAGATTTTGATTTAAAGAGTCCAAACATAATTACAGCGTTAAATTTTTAGTAATTTTTCCACTCATAGGATTGGTTACAGAAAAATAATAATCAACTAATTGGCCGTTTCCATCCACTAAATACTTTTGGAAATTCCACTTAACATTGGAACTAGACTTACCGTTTAACTCCTGATTGGTTAACCACTTATAAAGGGCATGTTGATTATCACCTTTAACGTCTACTTTTTCCGTCATTTGGAATGTTACCCCATAATTGGCTTGGCAGAACGTTTGGATATCGGAGGCAGTTCCAGGTTCTTGACCACCAAATTGATTACATGGAACGCCTATAACCATCAGGTTGTCCTTGTACGTATCGTAAAGTTTTTGCAAATCTTCATATTGACCCGTAAAACCACATTTGGACGCCACATTGACAAACAATATATGTTTTCCTTTAAAATCTGATAATTTTAACGGTTTACCATCCAAACCGTTAATGGCAATATCATAGATGGATTGTGTTGGTTCGGTTTGTGCTTGACTTTTATTAAATAAACTAAACATAATTATAAGTGTAAATACGTATTTCATGAGTTATATTTTGAAGGATACAATGCCGCAATCCATCTCGAAAATTTGACCAGAAATAGCGGCTGCATGATCCGATAGGAGGAATGAAGCCATTTCGGCAACTTCTGTTGGGTTTAAGAATTTTTTAAGGGGATGCCGCTCTGTGATGTTGTTAATCATTTTCTCGTTTCGCAGTAATTTAGACGCTAATTCGGTATTCGTAACTGTGGGCGCAATGGCATTTACACGAACTGTTGGTGCCAATTCAGCGCCAATAGATTTTACCAAACCTTCCACAGCTGCTTTTGAAGCCGCCACGCTAGCATGAAACGGCATCCCTAATTTTGCAGCTACTGTACTAAAAAATAACATGGACGGTTTATCTCCTTTTTTTATTATAGGAAGATATTTTTGAATTGCTTGAACAGCACCTATCACATTAATTTCAAAATCCGAACGAAAATCATCTAAACTTAAACGGCCAATGGGCTTTAAATTAATACTGCCAGGACAATATATTAAGCCATCAGCTTGATCTAAATAAGGTAGGTCATCACTCAAAATATCAACCGCATAATGTTTTAAATTATCATGATTAAAATCAGGTTTAGACCTGCTTAAATTAATGACCTTATGATTTTCTAATAATTTCATGGAAATTGCGCGGCCAATGCCTTTGCTGCCCCCAACAATAATATAAATTTTCATTCTATAATTAATCTAAGCCGTTAAGGGTCTCCCTTTTAATCGTTTTTCAACTTTTTGTTTAATGGCTGTTAAACGCTTCATAATATCCATGATGCTTTCGTCTTTCTTTTTCTTGTAAATTTTGTTTAATTCCAAGATTAGTTCTTTAGCTTCTCTAGATATTTTTATTCTATCGCTAGTGGATAATGACTTTAGTTTGGTTTGCTCAAATTCTAGAGCACGTTCTATGGTATCCATAATTTAATGATTTAAATAGTTTTGTAATTCGATTATTTTTTCTGGTGAATTAAATGCGCCACCGTAATAAGCCGTTACAGTTGCAGAAGTATCGTCCTTAACGCCTCGTGAAGATACACACAAATGTTTGGCATCAATAATAACGGCTATGTCTTCTGTATCTAAAATAGTTTTGAGTTCGTTGGCAATTTGATTCGTTAAACGTTCCTGCACCTGTGGTCTTTTTGCGAAATAGTGCACAATTCTGTTTAACTTGGATAATCCTATTACTTTTCCAGAAGAAATATAGGCCAGATGTGCTTTACCAATGATGGGTACAAAATGATGTTCACAATTGGAGTAAAAGGTAATATTTTTTTCGAGAACCATTTGGTTATAACGGTACTTATTTTCAAATAAGGCAACTTTAGGCTTGTTTTTAGGGTTTAAACCAGAAAATATTTCATCTATATACATTTTAGCAACACGATCGGGTGTTCCTTTTAACGAGTCGTCCGTTAAATCTAACCCCATAACATCCATTATTTCTTCAAATAACACAGAAATACGTTGCTTTTTTTCGGAATCTGAAAGTTTAAACGCGTCAGATTTCATGGGTGTTTCTAATCCTGTTGATAAATGGTCGTCCCCAATCATGTCCGTAGAAAAACCATTTAAACTGTTTTTCTGTTGATTTTTAGATAATGTAGATTCTATTTTCATACTCTCTTTTTATTACGTGCTGTCCTTATTTTATTGAGGCAAAGCACCATTAGCGTTTACTTATTTTATTATGTGTAATTTGTTTTTGTCTACTACATTTAAAACGTCCTTTTTCAAAAGCGCGTAATTTTTCATGTTTGGTTTTCCTACCTTGAACCCGTTTGCGCCACATTCTGAAACTGCTAGGTTTCATTTCGCGCCGCATCAAGCTTATAACATCTTGTTCTTCCAAACCAAATTGAAATTGAATAGCTTCAAATGTGGTGCGGTCTTCCCAAGCCATTTCAATAATTCTATCTATCTCGCGCGTTGTAAAACTATTCATGAGTCCATAAAATTAAAACGTTAATCATAAATCACTTTTGCATCTAATAAGCGTTTAAAAAAAGCTTTATTCTCTTTAAACATGTTATTATTTTCAAAGTTGATAAACTTACCTTGAGCATGAATGCTAGCACCATTAGTTTTATATAAAACCAATTGATAATAAGGAATAATCCAAGAAAAATTCTTTAGGCCTTTATTAATATATATAATGATTCCGCCAGAACGCATTTCAATATTGGCGTAATTAACATCTGAAACGCGGTTTAAATAGGATTGTAAATTCGGACTAACCTCATTTGTAATCATGCGTTTAGAGCCAATTCCTTTCAACTTAAGTGCTTCAAAAAACGAATAAGGCTTCCCTATTAAGTCCGAAATAACTTCTTTATGCTCTTTGTCGTGATATGTACTGTTTAATATCAAATTAGGTTTATTTAATATCAAAGCTACAAAATGTTTAACGATTATTAGCAGAAGTTAAACAAAAATTAACAATTGTTTTGGAAATTAATGTATTAATCGTCGTTCTTCAATAAATTAGAGCGATTATCAATGGTGTGTTTTTTAAGAATGCGGATGCTTTCAGTTTTAACTTTGGGGTTTTTCTTCATATTCCAAAGTGTTTCACTAGCACGTTTTCTTTTCGATTTTAAATCGACAATAGGGAAGGGGTAGTCTATACCTAATTGGAAATTATTGAATTGTTGGTCTAAGGTAGTCATTAAATAGGGTTCATGCACGAATGGTAAATCTAAATCACGTAGTTCAGGAACCCAATGTTTAATAAATATCCCATCAGGATCATGTTCTAAACTGTTTTTTATGGGATTATAAATTCGTAAATTATTTATACCTGTTTCACCTGCCTGCATTTGCAATTGTGGATAATGAATTCCAGGTTCGAAATCTAAAAATTGCCGCGATAAATGTTTGGAGGCATCTTGCCATGGTTGCCATAAAATATGCGTAAAAAACGATACTAATAAGGCGCGCATTCTAAAATTAATATAGCCGGTTTGGTTTAAGCAGCGCATGCTAGCATCTACCAAAGGAAACCCGGTTTGTCCCGTTTTCCAAGCCATTTGGTAGTGTTCTGAAATAGATTTTTTAAGTTTATGGTAACCCTTATTAACGCTCACCTTTTCCATAATATGTTCCATCTCAAACTTTTGAATAAAATGCGCTTGCCAACGCAATCGGGAACGGAAAGCAGATAATTGCCTCTTATAGCTAGACGATACTTGAGCGGTTTTAGACGCTTGATACACTTGCCTAACAGATAAATTGCCCCAAGCAATATAAGGTGACAAACGACTGCAACTTTTTCGAGATTTTTCAGGTTTAGAAATATGAAACATATAATCCTTATGCCTATTGTTTAAAAAGGATAGTAGGTATTTATTTCCTGTTTTCGTTCCGCCTTTTTGAAAAGGCTTATCTGTTGCCGTTTCTAGATTTGCTGATTGACATTGCGTTTCTAATTCGGAAATAGCATCTAAAGGCAAAAAATTAGAAGTTTGAGCTGTAAAGGTAATAAGCGGTTCAGCCATAATTTTATTCCAGTTTTCAAACCATAATTCACGAGTTTTTAAACCACGAACCACACCATTTTGAATGCTTTCTTGCCATGAAATTACATTATTTTTGCAGTAGCGTTTAAACGCTTTGTCCCGATCAAAAGTTACTTGAATTCCCGTTTCTTGATGTGAATAAACGTTTTTAATTTGATGCGAATTAGAAATTATGTTACAGGCCGAAATGATATCAGAATTTATAGCCAGCACTTTCGTATTATAGGGATTTAAAAAGGCATTCATATCGCGAAGAGATTCTTTTATAAAATCCCAATGCCGTTCGCTATAATGTGGATCGTCAAGAAGTAATTGTTCAAAAACAAACAAACAAAGGACGGGGACATTCTGCTCCAGTGCCTTTTTTAAAGGCTCATGATCTTCTAAACGCAAATCGCGTTTAAACCAAACAATATGTATGGGTTCTCGGTTAGTATTCATCTTGATTTTCTATAATGTGATTGGCGCGTTTTTTCAATGCTGAAAGCTTATAGGCATCCATTTTATTAAGGATGGAATACATCATTATCATTCTAAAATTGGATTCAAATTGTTCACGCTTATCATCCAAAAAGTTCCAATATAGGCTATTGAATGGGCAGGCATCGGCTTCTGTTTTTTTCTTATAGTTATAATGACAACCGTCACAATAATTACTCATTTTCTGAATATAGGAACCCGAAGACACATAGGGTTTGGTAGCAGTATTTCCACCATCGGCAAATTGACTCATGCCACGCGTGTTGGGTAATTGTACCCATTCAACTGCATCTGCATAAATTCCTAAATACCATGTATCTACAGCATCTGGATGGGTTTGGGTTAGGAGTGCGTAATTTCCCATAATCATCAAACGCTGAATGTGATGCGCATACGCGTTATCCAAGGAATTGGAAATACTATGTTTTAAGCAAGCCATTTTGGTGTTTCCTGTCCAAAAGAAATCGGCTAAACTATTCCTATTGTTTAAATAATTCTGCTCTTTGAAGTCTGGCATTAATGCCCAATACATGCCACGCATATACTCACGCCAACCAATAACTTGACGGATAAATCCTTCTACTTGCGAAATATCTATAGAATCTTCATGTTTTCGGTAATAATTTAAAATTGTATCAACCACATTTCGGGCGGAAATCAATTTGATATTCATGGCAAATGATAAACGTGAATGAAATAAATAAACTTCATCGGTATGCAAAGCATCTTGATAATCGCCAAAATGAATTAATAACTGTTCACAGAAATATTTAAGCTGCTCCAAAGCTTGCTTCCTGTTTATAGGATAATTGAAGGTTTTTAGGTTCCAATTCCCCATGGTTTTAATACCGGATTTTTCTATATCGGAAACGACTGCAGATACCTCATTCTTAAAATATTTGTACGTTGGAATTTCAGGTTCGTTTTTCCATTTCTTCCTATTGGATTTATCGTAATTCCATTTACCACCTTCCGGATTACCATAAGCCATTAAAATGTCATGCTTTTTACGCATGTCACGATAAAAATTTTCCATGACAAATTGCTTTTTGCCTTTATAGAACGTTTGTAAATCTTCACGTTTGGTGTAAAAATGTGACGTATCAACAACATTACATTCTATGGAAAGGGTTTTAGCGAATTTTTGCAATTGCCTATCCAATCTATATTCATCCGGCAGTTGATATTCAAAGCAAGAAATGTCTTTTTCACGGATAATTTTTTGAAGATTTTCAGGCAGTTTTTGCGTATTATTTTTATCCGTAATTTTATAATAAATAACCTGGTGTCCAGCAGATTCTAACGTGGAAGCAAATTCGCGCATGGCTGCGAAAAACCCAATTACTTTTTGAATATGATGGGTGACATAATCGGTTTCTTGACGCATTTCAAAAATAGCGTAAACGATATCATCATCAACGGATTTAAACCAAGGATGCTTAATATTTAATTGGTCGCCTAAAAGGAGTCGGAGTGTTTTCATTCAAATAACGTATTTTGAAGCCATTGCTTCTGAAATTTACCATGTTCATCATAACGGTCGGCTTGGAGCTTCACATTAAAAGTCCTATTTCTAGGGTCGTTTCCAACACCTGCCACGTACAACCAGTTACCATAATTGCTATGCACATCATAATCTATAAGTAGGGATTCAAAATATGCCGCACCAATGCGCCAATCGAGTTCTAATGTTTTGGCAAAGTAAGATGCCACATTTTGTCGCCCACGATTACTCATCCAGCCGGTTTTATTGAGCTCCATCATATTAGCATTTACAAACCGTTCAGGTGTTGCCCCAGAACACCATTTTTTAATTAAAGTTGGATTTGTTTTCCAATTATAGGATTGCTGATTAATACCATCAATTTTAAAAATAGCATTGCCATGTTGCAAGGCAATAAACTTGAAGAAATCGCGCCAGATTAATTCGAAAATAAGCCAATAAGTCGATTCGTTTTTGAATTCTGTGCGCTCAAACTCTTTAATGGCCCAATATATTTGCCTAGCACTAATACAGCCGTTGGCCAACCACGCCGAAAATTTAGAGCTGTAATCTGTACCTAATAAACCGTTTCTAGTTTTCTTATAAAATCCTATTTTTTTGGTTTCAAAAATATAGGTGTTTAACCTGTTCTGGGCAGCCGTTTCACCACCCGAAAATGGAAAAGCCGTATGCGTATGGGTTGTAAATTCCGAAAAACCTAGAATTTTTAAATTTGGAATTGTTGTGTTATTTTCGATTTGAAAAGCAACTTGTTTTGTTGCTTTAAGCTTGTTGTTTACAGAACAGTTTTTTTCTAATACTTTTCTGAAATTTGTAAATACCTTTGGAATTTCATTTAAATGAATAAAAACATCATCAGGATGAAATAAAAACTGATCATACCATTCATGAAAGCTTGTGAGCTTAGAAACTTTAACTTTAAGGTTTTGAATAGTTTGAGTTTCTTCACTTGTAAATTCTTTTTGCAAACAGATATCTGATATACTGTAAGTTTCACAAAGTTTTGGAATGGCTATTTCTGGTTTCTCGTAGAATGTAAATAACGGAATATTGAGTGACTCCAACTGGTTTTTTAAATCCTGAACACTTTCAATCGTAAAACGGGCACGATATTTTTCTGTTTTTTTAAAACCGTATGTGGTCGTTTTGTAATGTCGCGGATCAAAACAATAGATGCCAATTATAGGATGGTTTAATTTTAAGGCATGGGCCAAAACCGTATTATCTTGAATCCGTAAATTGGTGGTAAACCAAACTAATGTATATGTGTTTT
>NZ_JBLXHU010000032.1:0-24875 GCF_048259285.1 Bizionia sp.
CATCCACACCACCCTTTGCACGAGCAAGATGCCCGTCTGCACTTTTGTAAAAAGAAATATCCCCGATAGTTCCTTTTAGTTTGATAATACCTGTTTGTTTTGCCATGATTGATAAATTTTTAATTTCAAACAAAACACCGTATTTTTAAACAACTGTTCAAAATCACATTGACTATCAGTCCGTTATCAGGTATTTATACCGATGAAGTATAGTTTGCCTATAGATAAAGCATAGATTAAGTATTAAAACATGAAAATAGTAAGAGCTTGTATTTACCCCAAAGACATCCATTGCATCACAGGAAGGAGTGAGCGCTTTGGCAGAAGACTATTGAATGAAATGAAACAGCATTTTGGCAAACAAGCACATCAATTTATTACGGCCCAGGAGTTCGCAGAATACAGCGGTATTGATCAACAAATTGTGGATGAGTATTTAATGAAGGTTTCTTGATTTAGAACATTTTTTGTTTTATCAATTGTTAATAGGTTAAAATTGTTAATTTTAGTCATATTACAACAACGTTGTAAACAATTAGAGCATATTTTAAACAAATGAGTGATATAATATTTTAATACCCTAAAATTTCTGGAATAGTTTTAATCATAATGGGTGGTGCAATATTAACCTATAATTTAAAGGGAGAATAGGTTTAATTTTGAAGATTTTGGATTTTTAGATTGGCAAGCTTTTTTATCTACTTGGATATTAACAATATTGACTTTTGTATATGGTGTAAATTTATTAATAAAATAAAAGGCCTTTAGAAAATATTTCCAATTCCAAAACAATTGAAGGTGTTATCATAAATGGAGTTTATTATGATTCGGATAGATTAAATGAACTGAAAAACTATACACAATCGATATCTTAAAGCTTTCATATGAACATTAAAGTTTTTTATAGCCTGATAAATAGAACTTTAGTTAGAGTCCAGTTTGCAGATTAAAAAGTTTCCTTAAAATAACTAATTGAAAAACAAGAAGCATAACGAGTGATAACGATATTCATGTAAAATTTATACATCCACTTCCATATTCTCACGCTCCTGTACTTTCACTTCTTTAATTGGCAAGTATTTCTTTAATTTGTAGTTCTAATGAATAAAATAGAGAAGATAGTAAAAAGTAAGTTTCTTTCCCTTTATTGGAGGTGTCAAATTTTAGGTTGGGGGGCAGTTTCTATTTATTGGGCTTATGTTGTTTTTTATAGAGACCATTATGGATACCTATTAACTTTTCTTAATTATATTTTAGATGTTTTAATAGGTGTAATTTTAACACATAGCTATCGATTTATAGCGTTGAAGTTACAATGGAATTCACTTAGTTTGAATCAATTATTTAGGAGAATTTCACCTTCAATACTCCTTTTATCTGTAATATACATGTTAGTTGTAAATATAAAATGGCACTTCTTTTGGCTATTTATTGGAGGTAAAGAAATAAATTTATGGAGTTCCCTGACCTATTGGGATCCTGTTTTTTTAACAGGTTTGAGATTAATGGCTATTTGGATTTTGGCCTATCATCTATATCATTATTACCAAAACAAGATTGAAACTGCTCAACAAAATGCTAAACTTTTAGTTATTGCAAAGCAAGCCCAACTAGATAATTTATCAGCTCAATTAAACCCACATTTTTTATTCAATTCGTTAAATTCTATCAAATCATTGGTTATAGAAAGTCCAGAAACAGCCAGAAGAGCCATAGATCTGTTGTCAGATTTATTGCGATCATCCTTGTATGAAAAAGACAAAGATTTAACATTATTAAAAGACGAATTAGATTTGGTTTATGACTATATAGAATTAGAAAAACTACGTTTTGAAGAACGGTTAAACATTGCTGTTAGCATTGATGAAGATTTAGAGTTTTTTAAAATTCCTACTTTGAGCATACAATTATTAGTCGAAAATGCTATTAAACATGGTATCGATTCAAAGATAGAAGGTGGATTGGTTTCTGTAATTATTAAGAAGGATGATGGATTTGTATCTATACAAGTAGTAAATCCTGGAAAATTAACTCAGCAAAAAAAGGCTAAAGGACTTGGAGTAAAGAACCTTCAAGAACGCCTAAAAATTCAATACAACGGCAAGGCTAGTTTTAGTTTAAATGCCATAAAAAAAGAGACCGTCGAAGCAAAAATTTTAATTCCGTTTACTGCTTATGAAAAAATTTAAAACAATCATAATTGATGATGAACGTTTGGCTCGTGAAGAGGTAAAGCGTGCTTTAAAAAAATATCCTGAGTTTCTTTTAGTTGGAGAAGCAAAAAATGTAGATACCGCATTAACTATAATAGACAAAGAACAACCAGATATTATTTTTCTAGACATTCATATGCCAGAAAAATCTGGTTTCGACTTGTTAGAGGAGCTGACGACTGTTCCAGAAGTGGTTTTTACCACTGCCTATGATCAATATGCCGTGAAAGCGTTTGAATTGAATGCCTTAGACTACTTAGTAAAACCGTTACGTGAAGAACGTTTTGCAAAAACCATTGAAAAAGTAAAAGCCGAACTGGCAAAAAAAGAAAAAATAAAGGTAGATGTATTACCCATGCATAGAAAAATATTTATCAAAGACAGAGAAAAATGTTTTTTCATTCCGTTAAAAGAAATTCATTTTATAGAGTCCTTAGACAATTATGCACGTTTGTATTTTGGAACGCAAAAAGCCATGATCAAACGCTCCTTAAATTTGTTAGAAGAAAAGCTAGATCCAACTGTTTTTTTTAGAGTGAATCGAAGTCAGATTATCAATACTCACTATATTAAAGAAATGCATCCCTATTTTAACAATAAACTGCAAATTAGCTTATCGACCGGTCAAACTGTAGAAGTTTCGAGCCGTCAGTCTGCAAAGTTTAGAAATTGGAATAGTTTGTAATATAATTGTATAATTTTTTTACGTTTATAAGCGAATATTGACACTCCTGTACTTTTCCTTTTTTGAATCGATTTCTTGACGGTTCTTTGTTTTATAAAAAACTTAAAATGAATTATTTAAACAACAAGCATATCAATTCAACAATCGTATTTATTATTACCGTGTTAATAGTGACTTCATGTTTTAAACAGCATAAAAAGCTTGCGTATCAACCTGCGGAAAGCGATTATACAATCGGAGAAAAATGGGTATGGAAATACAAAGGCGTATCTGATAAAGGTGAGGTGCGTTCTGATGGCAAAGATGTAAAGCAAATAGTTGCTATTGATGGTGTTTTAACAATGCTTATTGGAAATGATTCAGTACCTGTTTCTAACCTTATAGCACCAGATAAAAGCGAAACACCAAGATACAAATGGCCGTTAGAGGTTGGTAAAAAATGGATCTATGAGAGGACTTGGACTAGTCAAGATAGCACTATAGGAAAACAAAGTCAAAATGCTGAAGTCTTGTCATACAAAGAAGAAAAAGTAGGAGCAGGAATATTTATGGCGTATACGATTGTATACAAAGGAACAATTTCAAATTCAAGAGGCTATAGCGCAAGAACGGAGGAAGTGTGGTTATATGCACCAAAAGTGAAAAACTTTATTAAGCTAACGCAAACTCAAGATGACTTTGTGTACAATGAAGAGTTAATTGAATATACAAACCCAAATACGAAACAATAAGATTTGTTTTCACTTTTTAAATTAAAACCAATGAAAAAATCAATTCTATTATTATTATTTCTTATTGCAATTAGCTGTACTTCATTTGCACAAGAGCTCCCCTTTAAAAAGGTTATTTTCTCAGATACAAAAGCACTGGCAAGTCAAATGAAGGAACTGGCAGTAGCCTGTGATCGACAAAAACTAACGGAATTTGATCTGTTTAAGTTTCAGATCGTAAGTGGTCAATACAAAGAGGCAAAGGTCACTATAGAAAAAAGCATTCGAGATACTCCTAGAGAAGAAAGTATCTATTTAGATATGTATCAAGCCTATTTAAAAGCAATTAGATATTCTGACTTTAATAAAAACTTTAAGGAATTGTATAAAACATACCTTATGAATTCTAGTGATTTTGAGGTTCTGAAAATTGACGATACCATGATTTCTAGAGATGGTACAGACTATTTTGTCGCTGATTTTAAGGCTAACTATGAACGAATTTCTACTGAGACAATTTCTATGGAAGCCGCACAAAGTTTAGTAAAGAAGTATTTTTTTAAGATTGTATATGAAGCAACGAGAGATTTGTTTTTTGAGGAAATAAGACAAGATCATAAACGCAGGTACAAAATTAATGATCATATTGTAATACCCACTAAAGACGGTGCCAATGTTTCTTTGGTGGTGATTCAGCGAAAGGGGAGTGCATCCACTAAAAAACCAGCAGTTTTAATTGCTTCTATTTATGCGGGAACCAATGAAGTAGGGGCTATGTTGTCAGCCTCTAAGGGTTATGTCGGTGTGATTATGAATACAAGAGGGAAGCGATTGAGTCCAGGAGAGGTAAAACCTTTTGAATATGAAAACACCGATGTGTACGAAACCATCGATTGGATTAGCAAGCAACCCTGGTCCAATGGAAAAGTAGGAATGTATGGAGGGAGTTATAATGGCTTTACCCAATGGGCATCTATGAAGCACAAGGTACATCCAGCATTAAAAACCATCGTTCCTATGGTAGCCATTGCTCCAGGAATTGATTATCCGATGGAAAATAATGTATTATACAATTATTCGTATTCATGGAACTTTTATGTAAGCAATAACAAATTTTTAGATAACAAGACCTCGAATGATTACAATCGTTGGAACAATTTGAAGAATACTTGGTATAGCTCTGGGGTTGCTTTTAATAAGTTAGATAGCTTAGATGGCGCCGTCAATACATTATGGGATGCCTATATGAAGCACCCTAGTTATGACGCCTATTGGAAAAAGATGATACCGTATAAAGAAGAATTTTCGAAAATTAATATTCCGATTCTAAGTATTACGGGCTATTATGATGATTCACAAAGAGGAGCGATGTATTATTACAACCAACACCACAAGTATGTAAAGAATCCAAATCACTATTTATTAGTGGGGCCTTATGATCATTGGACATCTCAAACGCAACCAGTAACCTATTTGAGAAATTATAAATTAGACAAAGCGGCCTTGATTAATATTCGCTATGACCTAGTGTATGAATGGTTTGACTATATTTTAAAGGGAAAAGAAAAACCAAGCATTTTAAAAGATAAAGTAAACTTTCAAGTAATGGGTACCAATACATGGATGCACAAACCTAGTATCTCCGCTATGACCAATGATACCCTGCAATTTTATTTAAGTGCCGATAAAAAAGGTAATTTTTACACCTTGAAATCAGCAGCTAATAAGACTACAATTGATTTGTCTGTTGATTTTAAAGACCGCAACAGCATGACCAATAATGAATATTACCCATGGCCTTTGGAAAGACAAACTATAGATTTGAACGACGGCCTTATCTTTAAATCAGATATACTTAAAGAAGATGTTATCCTTAATGGCTCATTTTTAGGAAATCTTGAATTTGCTATTAATAAAAAGGATGTTGATTATTCTGTCATCTTGTATCAGTTAACACCCGCCGGCACCTATTATCATTTAAGCTATTATATTGGTAGGGCTAGTTTTGCAAAAGATCGAGAGCATAGACAGCTGTTGACACCTAATCAATACACAAAAGTTGCTTTTGACAATTCTAAGTTGATTAGTAAAAAACTAGAAAAGGGCAGTCGTATTGTTGTGGTAGTGAACGTAAATAAAAACAACAATGCACAGCTCAATTACGGAACTGGTAAAGATGTGAACATAGAGACGATAAAAGATGCGAAAACACCTCTTACAATAACATTTACAGGAAACAGTAGTATATCTTTACCAGTTTGGAAATAAACAAATGAGTTTACTCAATTAAAATAAAAAAAAATATAGAACAATTATACTCACTAAAATTAAAACAAAACCTAAATAATATCTATATTAATCAAGACCCTTAGATTATTGAGTTGTAGCCATATTTCAGAATAAAAATCAATATATTTGGTGTCATTTATATAGATTTATCCCTTTTAATTTTGTATTTTTACCTTAAGATTGATTGTCAAATGAATTCAAACAAATCCAATAGTTAGGTCAACAAATCGGTCAACATAATTTACAAGGCTAATTCAAAGTATTATAAATACTGGTCATTACGGATTCAGTTCGAGTCCCGTCCAGACCGCAAAAAGCTTCTCAATTTATTGAGGAGCTTTTTTTGTTTCCAAACATATCGAATGGTTTCGGTTATGTTTGGAAACAAAAAAGGTTTAAGCTCACGATAGTGAGCTGTCTTTTTGCAGGGCCACCATTTTGGGCCCAGCGAACGCAGAGAGCTAATCCCGTCCAGACCGCAATAGCATTTATCAAAATGATATAAAACCCTGTAAACGTTATGTTTACAAGGTTTTTTTTATTAAAAAATTTGCAAAATGTTGTATTTGTTGACTTTTATAAATTAAAACCTAACGCTTCTTAACTTAAGTCAATGAAATTTTATTTGCGTGAAGATAATTTTGCATAGAATTTAATATGCATATTATGAAACAATTAGCTAAAATTTCTGGGGTGTCGTACTTGTTAATTTTTCTAGCAGGTTTTTACGCCAATTTTGCGGTACTTGAAAGCCTAATAGATAGTAATAGTACAGCCAATACAACAACAAACTTTATTAATAATCATTCCCAGCTAGGAAGAGGTTTATTTGGATTTGTAGTGATGTTACTTTTTGATGTGCTATTAATATGGTCGCTTTTTGGTATAACAAAAGCAGTCAGTAAAAAACTCTCTTATGTAGCTTCGTTTTTTAGACTACTGCATGCACTATTTTTTTGTGCTGCTTTATTCAAATTATGGGAGGGGTACCAAATTACAGCTGATGCAGTTATTTCTAGCGACTTACAAGTTAGGGTATCCGAATTGTTATTAGGTTTTGACACACTTTGGACTATTGGGCTGCTATTTTTTGGAATTCACTTAATAGTATTAGGGTATCTAACGGTTAAATCAATAGCAATACCTAAAGCAATAGGCATCTTATTAGTATTTTCAGCAATAGGTTATGTCATAGATGGTCTAGCAAAATTATATCTACCTAATTATATGGAACATAAAGATGTCTTCGAGATGATCGTGATATTGCCATCTGTACTAGGAGAGTTTTCTTTTACGATTTGGCTTTTGATAAAGGGATTTAATAAGCAAACACAAACATCAGATAAGCACCTAACAAAAGTGTAACGTTTAGGCTTATTTTCAGTCCTAATGTAAGGTTTAATACTTTCTTAAGCTATCTTAAGATTATTAATAAGTTGACCAATTAAATTTGGATTAAAAGTAAGATGTCTAATATAAATCTGTGAAAAAGGGACGCAATGAAATTAAAATTAGTAAAATTAGGACTGTTTTTTGTTAGTACTATTTTGTTTCTACAACATAGCTATTCACAAACCTTAGAAACCCAAATAGATAGTGTCTTGCTTACCGTATTCAAAGAATCCAAAGAACCTGGAGGTGTTTTTTTAGTTGCAAAAAACGGTAGACCAATATATAGAAAAGCCTTTGGTAAATCCAACATTGAACTCGATGTAGATATGTTGTCAGATAACGTTTTTCAAATAGGTTCTATGACCAAACAGTTTACAGCCATTGCTATCATGATGCTGGAAGAACAAGGTAAATTAAACGTAAATGATGCTATCTTAAAATACATTCCAGATTTCCCTAACGGGAATAATATCACCATTCATCATTTATTAACCCATACTTCAGGTATTAAGGATTTTACGATGATGAAGTCCATTATGAGTATTGCAAAAGAAGATCTAACACCTAAAGAGCTCGTTGACTTTTTTAAAGATGAAGCTGTAGGGTATAGTCCAGGTGAAAAATTTGAGTATAACAATTCTGGTTATGTTGTATTGGGCTATATCATTGAGTTAGTAAGTGGAAACACATATGAAGATTTTATAGAAACAAACATCTTCGAAAAACTAGCAATGAACAACTCTCGTTATGCGAGTGATAGAGAGATTGTAAAAAACAGAGCTTATGGTTATCATAATAGAGAAGCATTTACAAACAAAATGTATGTGAGTTTGAGTATTCCGTATGCTTCCGGCTCATTAATGTCAACCGTTGACGATATGCTAATATGGCAAGAAGCTATTAACAATAATCTGTTAGTTTCTCAGAGTACAATTGATAAAGTATTTAGAAAAAACACATTAAACAATGGAGCGCAATTTACCTATGGGTATGGATGGCATTTAAAAGATGTTGATGGTGTGCCAACGAGAGAGCATGGAGGAAGTGTATTTGGCTTTAAATCTATGGGTGTTTATGTGCCAAGTTTAGATATTTATGTCATAGGGTTTAGTAATTGTGACTGTAATTCGCCAACGCAGGTAACAAGGGATATTACAGCCTTAGTAATCAAAAAGTTTAACAAGTAAAAATTTAAAAATAAAAAGATATGCCACACTTTGTAATAGACTGTTCGCCACAGATAATAGAACTAAAATCACCTGAAAGTATTATGAAAAAAGTGTATGATACGGCAGAATCAATAGGTTTATTTACCCCTGAAGATATTAAAGTAAGAATTAATCCTTTTCAATACTATAATATAGGGAATACTAAGGATGATTTCATTCATGTATTTGCCAATATCATGGAAGGCAGAAATACAGAACAAAAAGCAGAACTTTCAAAACGAATTGTTACAGAACTTAATGCTATGTTTCTTGAAGTGCCTATTATTTCTATAAACATAAGAGATTTCGAAAAGGCCACATATTGTAATAAATCAATGATATAACTACTCAGAATAATATGAAAAAAATAGTTTGCTTAATATTGATTAGTTTCTTTTTCGCGCTATCCGCAAATGCTCAAGACAGCTTAGTTAATAACAGTGTAGGTATCAATCACATTATTAAATCAAAGACATTAAACGAGGAACGTCAGATACAAATCTACCTTCCTCCAAATTATAACGATTCGAAAGAAACGTACCCTGTACTTTATGTATTGGATGGTCAACGCTTCTTTTTGTATGCCGTAAGTTTAAGTCAGTCTTTTAAACAGTTTCAATTAACGCCCGAATTTATTGTTGTTGGAATTAACACCGACTACCCTAAGCGTTTTCAGCAACTAGGAGACGGAAAGGAAAGCTTTATTGAGTTTATACGTACTGAGCTTAAACCCTATATTGACAATACCTTTAGAACCTATGATGAAACCTTATTTTTTGGGTGGGAATATGGTGCAAGCTTGGTGTTTAACACAATGCTATCTCACCCAACATTATTCGATGCCCATATCATGGCAAGTGCCTTCCCTATCATGGATGCCATAGACAAGTTAAACGATGTTTCAACATTACCAACAAACCTTTTCTTTTCTGTAAGCCCAGATGAGTATGATGTAAAACATAGTGCCGATAAATTAGACTCCATATTATCTCAAAAACACATAGATGGTTTGCTGTGGTCTTTTTTAAAATTAGATATTGAGCAACACCGCTCAACAGGTTACCCAGCGCTGTATCATGGGATTCGAAATTATTTCAAATACTATCAAGAATTTGAAGTCAATAATCTTCAAAACTTCATAAATACAGGTGGCTTGGATTATGCGTATCGATACACCAAAGAAAGAGCCAAAAGACATGGGTTTTCTCCAGAGCTTTCTCTCTGGTCTAAAGTTACCATCATTAGAAGTGCCATGAGATCAGAAGATTTTTATCATTTTGAAACATTGCTCAATGCTTTAGATAAAGAGAAAACAATTGATGGACTGATGAGTGGTAATATGGAGTATGTTGTTTCTCACTTTGCTGCCTTTTATGTGAAGAATAATCGCTTAAATGAGGCAGTTGAATTGTATGATGTTTTACTAGAAAAGTATCCAGATTCGGAAAAATTATTAAAAGAGAAGAAAAAAGCAATTAACACGATTAAAAAGATTAAACCATGAACACACTAAAAATTAATAATTTAAAGCTTACCTATAAAAACGGGCATCAAGCTATTAGGAATGTTTCTCTAGAAATAGAAAATGGCATGTTTGGTTTATTAGGCCATAATGGAGCCGGTAAATCGTCACTAATGAAAACAATTGTAGGACTTCAAAAACCAACTTCTGGAAGTATCTTGTTTAATGGTGTTGATATTATTAGTAATCCAGATTACATTAAAAAGCATCTTGGTTTTTTACCTCAAGATTTTGGAGTATATCCTAAAGTAAGTGCCTATAATCTTTTAGATCATCTAGCACTTATAAAAGGAATAAAAGACCATACGGAACGTAAAAATCAAATTCAATTTCTGTTAGAAAAAGTAAATCTTTGGGATTTTAAAGACAAAGAAGTCCACACTTTTTCTGGTGGAATGAAACAACGTTTTGGTGTGGCTCAAGCCTTATTAGGGAACCCAAAAATAATTATTGTTGATGAACCTACTGCTGGACTTGACCCAGAAGAACGCAATCGTTTCAATACTTTATTAAATGACATAAGCACAGAAGTTATTGTAATACTATCAACACATTTAGTAGAAGATGTAAAAAACCTTTGTTCAGAAATGACCATTATGAGTCAAGGGGAAATTTTAAAAACGGGGAAACCAAAAGATCTTATTTCTGAATTAGAAAATAAAATTTGGTCTAAATCAATCAAAAGTGAAGACTTAGAATCTTTCCAAAACACTTTTAATGTAATTAGCCAACAACTCATAGAGCGAGAATTATATATTACGGTTTACTCAGATAAGCATCCGGCTTATTTTGAAGCAACCGATCCCTTGTTAGAACACGTTTATTTTTATACCCTTTCTCAAAAAAGCTAATTATGAATACTATTTATAAATTCGAATTAATTCAAGGAGGTAAGCGTTGGTTAACAGCTGTTTTTGCAGTTTTGCTTATCGTTGTTGGAGTGTTTTGTGGTCATAAATTTAATCTTAGTGCTGGGGAAGGGATACTTCTTAATTCACCTTATACCATTGGTTTTATGATGGGCATGTTAAGCCTATCTATTATATTTTTTGGAATTATATATGCAAACCAATTATTTTTTAAAGAATGGGATGCAAAATTTGACATTTTATTTTTTTCACTACCTATTTCTAAAAAAGCTTATTTAAAGGGAAAGTTTTGGGCACTATACACAAAAACAATAATTAGCTTCGGACTGTTAATTATAGGCTTTGTTTTGGGGCAGAACCTCAGAACTGGTTCTGAAATTCAGTCTGGATTTGATAGTATTCATTATATGTATCCCTTTGTTCTTTTTGGGATCGTCAATTGCCTTTTTGTCTGTAGTTTTTTATTTTTTATAGCCTATTCAACACAAAAGAAGCTATTAGTTGTGGTAGGAGGTTTGTTGCTTTATGTTTTGTATATGGTGCTTTTAGTATTTTCAAACTCACCATTTATGTCTAGTAGTATGCCACAATCAATTGAAACACAGCAGTTTTCGGCCCTTTTAGATCCCTTTGGTTTATCTTCTTACTTTTTTGAAGCTAGAACATTTTCTGTGCATCAAAAAAATGAAACTATTGTTTCATTGTCAGGAATACTGTTAGTTAATCGTTTAATCGTCTTAACCTTATCGGGATTGTTTTTATGGCTCGGCTATCGTTTGTTTTCTTTTTCAAAAAAGAGAACAGGGAAAGGTCAAAAGAAAACTACTTTGGATATTTATCACACAGCTGTAAAATTGGAGAATGTAAAAACCCCTCAACTTTATTTTGGAGATTTTTCAACTTTTAAAACTGGATTCTCTTTTGCTAAAATTGATTTGATTTATCTATTTAAAAGTATTTCTGTTTTTGCAGTTTCTCTCTTATTGGTTTTTTATATTGGGATGGAAATGTTTGCAGATATTGATAAAGGAATCCGGTTACCCGAAAAATATGCTGGATCTGGACTGTTAGCGACTTCAATCTCTAAAAATTTTCATTTATTCGGTTTATTAGTCTTAGTTTATTTTATCAATGATTTGTACTGGAGAAGTCACTCTTCTGGTTTTGATTTGATTGAAAAAAGCACTTTTTTTTCTAAAAGTAAGATGGTGGGGCACCTTATTTCGGTAAGTTTATTAAGCTGTTTTTTTACTCTTTTATTATTAATAGAAGGGATTTTATTTCAATTTAGTTATGATTATTTTAAAATTGATTGGAGTGCGTATCTAGGAGTCATAACCTTTAATACATTGCCTTTATTACTATTTTCTGCCTTTCTGTTAATGATAAATGATAGTATCAAAAACCGGTATATGGCATTGGGTGTTTCAACAATTGCAGTTTTTGTTTTCGCTACACCATTAGTTAAAATCATTTTCCCTTTTCCATTACTGCAGATATTCTCTGGTTATAATGGAAACTATAGCGATCTAAATGGATATGGAATATATCATTCAGCATTTATACAGCGTTTGTTGTTTGGGTTAGGATTAATAACTTTATTTTGGTATGTAAATTCATTTATAAAAACAAAAGTTTGGTGGCCAATCAGAAAGTCAATTATAGCAGCTGTTTTTCTTATTTTGGGCATTGTTAATGGAATTTTTTTTATGAATGGATATGTTCCAAAAGACAAAGAAAAATCCACTTTAGAAGCAGTGCATTATGAGCAGAGCTACCGAAAATACGCTACGCTACCCCAACCAACTATTACCAAAGTAAATAGTCAAATTCAGCTGTACCCGTCTAAGAATGCATATGAAATTCAAGGGGAATATATTTTGAAAAATCAAACTGAAAAACCAATCGAGAATATATTGATGAATTTTCATTCAGATTTAAACGTTGATGAGGCACAATTCGAAAGTAACGGCGAAAGTGTCAAGCTGGAAGATCATGTCACAGAAATTAACTTAAACAAGCCATTAAACCCAAATGAAATAGCTCGGCTAAGCTTTAGGTTGTCGTACAAATGGTTTGCTGTAAATGGTCATCAATCATTTAACGCAATTATTAAAAATGGCTCTTTTATGCGAATAAGCAATTATTTTCCATCTATTGGTTATCAAAACGATAGAGAAATTAGAAGTAAACAACTGCGCTTACAATTTGAATTAGGAAAAGCTTCAGAGCTAAAGAAATTGGAATCACCTAAAGTTTTTAAAAACGATTTTATCAACTTAAATATGACAGTTTCTACAGAACCTTCACAAACAGTTATAGGAACAGGAGATTTAGCAAAGCAATGGTCAGATACAAACAGAAACTATTTTAATTATAAAGCAGAAAATATACCTTTTAGATTTGCCATTGCATCAGCTGTATATGAGCATAAAGCGATAGCCCATAAAGGTAAAGTTATCAATGTGTATTACACAAAAAATCATTTTGAGAATGTAGATCATCTACTAGTTAACGCGAAACTAACCTTAGATTATTGTCTAGCTAATTTTGGTGCTTACCCATTTAAAAGCATCAATTTTGTTGAGGTTTCCTCCTTTACAAGAGGATTTGCAGGGACCGCATATCCTTCAACTATTTTCATGACAGAAGGTATGATTTTTCATACAAATATTGAGAGTGACAAAAAACAAGACGTTATAAATGAATTGGCAGGACATGAGCTTTCTCACCTTTGGTGGGGTTCAAATCAGGTAAACCCAGATATAAGAGAAGGCGCTTCAATGCTCACTGAAACTTTAGCTATGTATACAGAAATGATGGTGTATAAAAAAATGTATGGTAATGAGAAGATGAAGGAGCGTTTAGAGATACACCAACAAATCTATGATGATGAAAAAGGACTAAGAAAAGATCTACCGATTTATAAAGTTCGATATGGGAATTCACATATTTCTTATTCAAAAGGTGCAATAGCTATGGTGAAGTTAAGTGAGCTTATAGGAGAAGCAAAGCTAAATGAGGCACTAAGGAGTTTTTTAAATAACAATAAATATCCTAAGAAACCAAGCTCTTTAGATTTACTAAATGAGTTTTATAAAGTTGCTCCAGATGAGTTTGTTAAATCTGAAATTGATAAATTATTCAAAGAAATATAATATGAATCATCGAATAGACTATATAGATAAATTTGAGTATAAAGATGTTGTTGAAGTTTGGGAAGCATCTGTAAGGGCTACCCATCATTTTTTAAAAGAAGAAGACATCAACTATTTCAAACCCTTAATTCTAAATATTTATCTAGATGCTGTTGAATTAAGATGTTATAGAGATGAGAATAATGCAATCATTGGGTTTCTAGGAGTGGCTGATCAAAATTTAGAAATGCTGTTCATTCACCCAGCACATAGAGGTAAGAGAATAGGTAAAACTTTATTGGAATACGCAATGAATAATCTTAAGGCAACCAAAGTAGATGTGAATGAACAGAATGAACAAGCTGTTGGGTTTTACCAACATTGTGGCTTTAAAACCATAGGGCGATCCAAATTGGATGCCACCGGAAAACCCTATCCAATTTTGCACATGGTATTAACAAAATAAAGACAAAAAATGAACTCAATAGAAATCGTATTATTAAATTTTTCTGAAATTAGGAGACGGAGTATAAAATTATGGAACGGGATTCCAAATGAATATCTTCATTGGAAACCTGACGAACAGGCATTTTCTATCATTGAAATGATAAGACACGTTTTGGAAGGCGAACATCTTTTTTATAAAATAATTGAAAATCGAGGAAATCTTGGTGATTATCAATCACCATGGAATGAATTACAATATTCTGATGTAGATAGCGAATTGAGTTTTTCCAATAAATACCGTATTGATTTTTTGGATATGATAAGCGGGCTTAAAGAAACGGATTTGGAGAGCGTTAGGATAGAGCGAAAAGAAGTCAACCAAAGTAAAAAGCTGGGAGACTACCTAAACCGCATTGCATATCACGAGTCTGTTCATACAGGACAATTGTTAAGCTATTTAAGAACAATAGGTCTTGAACGCCCGCAAATATGGGACTAATAAAGACTAGCAAAAATGAATAAAATAAAAAATATGAAACTAAAATCTATCATGTTAACAACACTGTTGTTTAGTAGCCTTTATATAATTCAAGCACAGGAAACCAATTTAAATACCCATAAAGATTCGCTAAACTATGTGCTAAATCAATATTATAAATTAAACCTAAAAGTATTTCAACAAAACTCAACCCTGAAGGATATTGATAACATTTTTGAGTTGTTTACCGATGATTTTACCTATGTACATCCTAAATATGGTGGGGTATATTCAAGAGAAGATCTCTATAATGGTTACAAACGTAATCAAGAGAATGGAGGCTATGACGGAAATGTTATTGATATAAAAATAGAGAATAGTATTTATGGTTTAAATGCTATTACAGTAAGCAAACGCTTTATTATAAAAGAAAATGGCAAAACGGTTATAGGTGATAAACAAATGGCACTTTTTGAGTTTAAGAATGGGAAGATTTATATGATTAAAGAATATTGGTAAAAGCAAAGAACTATGAAATTTAAAAAATTAAAACTTTACACGACTAAATTAAAAGCTGAGTTAAAGTTTTATACAGAAACTTTAGGTTTTGAAATAGTAGAACAAAAAAATAATTCATTCACGGTCAAAGTTGGTTGGACTGAACTTATGTTTGAAGAATCGGATAAAGAACATAGTTATCATTATTGTTTCTTAATACCTTCCAACAAACTGCATCAAGCCTTAGAATGGATGGAAAGGCGAGTTGAGATTATTGATCTCGAGAATGGTAGAAAGACGCAAAATTTTGAAACTTGGAATGCCGATTCCTTTTACTTTTATGATGCAAGTGGTAACGTCGCAGAATTTATTGTGAGGTATGATTTAGCGAATGAGTCCAATGCAGATTTTGATATTTCAAAAGTTTTAGGAGTCAATGAAATTGGAATGCCAACAGCCAATGTTAAAAAGGCAAATGACCAACTTGAAAAGGAATTAAAAACAAAATTTTGGAAAGGAGACCTTGAAAGATTTGGAACGAATGGTAATCAAGAAGGTATTTTACTCTTACCAAACTATAATATAAAGGACATTTGGTTTCCAACTATAGTCAAAATAAAACCAGAACCTTTTGAAGCTATTATTGAAAACGAAAAAATGCAATATCAATTAACCTTTAAAAATGAAAAAATAAAGACAATGTCAAAATGACAACCATAAGAAAAGCAAACCATAAAGATGCAAAAGAGTTGTTAGGTTTAATTAAGGAACTTGCTAAATATGAAGGTCAACTACAATACCTTAAAACAGATTTAAATCAAATAACAGATTTAGGTTTTTCAAATGTTAAGCCTACAAAATTCGAAGCCATCGTAGCAGAAAATAAAAGTGTTTTAATAGGTTATGTTACTTATACGTGGAACTATTCTATATGGAATGGAAGTACATACATGGCTATTGATGATGTGTTTGTATGCAAACAATTTAGAGGAAACAATATTGGCCAAAAATTGATGCAGTATGCAAAAGACATTTGTACCTCAAACAATATTGAACTCATAAAATGGGAAGTTGAAAGTACTAACGAGAAAGCGATTCGTTTTTATAAAAAATTAGGAGCTAAAATGCATAATAAGTCAATAGTAAAATGGCATATAAAATAAGAAATCATGAAACTCACATCTAATATAAATTTAATTATTATAAAAATATACGCTGTTTTTCTTTTAACTACACCATTGATTGCACAAGCTAATTACGATGTCAAAAAAGTAAATGAGAACATCTATATTTTAACGGAACTATGGGACGGTAATGCCAATGGAAATTTAGGTGTGGTTATAGGTAATGATCAGGTGTTGCTTATTAATTCTATGATGATGAATAGCGCATCATCTTTAGAAAAGGAAATCCAAAAAATTACAAATTTGCCAGTTACCTATGTGATTAATAGCGATTCAGATCCATATAACCATCATGCCAATGCCTATTTTGCAAATAAAGGTGCCACTATCGTTTCGCATTACAATATGAAGTATTCACAAGCTTATATTGACATCCTTTTTAAAGATACTATATCTATTCCTATAGGTGATGAGGTGGTTACGGCATACCATACACCTTCACATACCCTTGATCATATTGATGTTTATTTAGAAAATAGCAATGTGCTGTTTATGAGCGATGGTTTTAAAACCAATTGGCTAACTTATACTGGGTCAAATGGACTAAAAGGTGTTTTAAAAGGGATTGATATGGCGATTTCATTGAGCGATGAACATACCATTATTGTCTCAGGAAACACATCAAAAAACCCTCGTTTCTATTTTGGTAATAAAGAGCAACTTATTACAAATAAAAAGGTTTATATCGAATTTGCTAAACGTGTTGCCCAATTATATAAAAAAGGATTACCTGCAGAAGAGATGTCGTTGGATACTAAACTGAATGATATCGTAAAGGATTTAGAAGCTTATCCTAATTTTAAGCCTTATTTAAAATACCAAATAGAAGAATTGCTGGAAGTAGATTTTAGCAAAAGTTATAAATTAACACATACCGAACTGATGGCTTATGTTGGGCTTTACAAATTAACAGATTCGACTATAATTGAAATTATATTTGAAGATGGGAAATTATTTGCAAGACAGGAAGGTGCATTTTATTTTGAACTAAAACCTATCTCTAAGAATACTTTCGATTTTAAAGGACCAACTTCCAAGGATCATTTAAAGTTTAAGGTATCTTTAAGTGGAGAAATATTAGGTGTATCACCTATTTTAGAAAAGAACGGCTGGTGGAATAATGTGATAGCGCAAGGAAATTATAAAAAAATTAATACATAAAGCTTATGAAACATGGAGTAGTTACAGGCAGCAGTAGAGGTATTGGTTTGGCAACGGTTGAGTTGTTGACAAAGCAGCCAAGTTTCAGGGTAATTGGCTCCTCCACCTCAGGAAATAATCCTTTAGATTATTCTAATTTTAAATGTTTAAAACTCGATTTGTCCAAGAGTGCTTCCATTGACAAATTTATTGCGGGTTTAGGTGATGTGAAACTCGATTTTTTAATCAACAATGCCGGAATATTAATTGAGAAATGGGACGCATCCGAGATTCATATGGACCAACTAAAGAAAACCTTTGGTGTTAATGTTTTTGGGACCATTGAGTTAACCGAAAAACTATTGCCTTTACTCAATACTAATTCTCATATCATAAATATCACCTCTGATTGGGGCTCTTTTAGTGAACAGAATTTTGATGAATTTCAGCCACATTATAAAATGTCTAAAGCAGCTTTAAATATGTACACAAAACTGTTGGCAAAGCGATTAAAGGAAAAACACAGTAAAGTATCGTCTCTTGACCCGGGATGGACACAAACAGATATGGGAGGTAAAATAGCGCCCCAATTACCCAAAGAGGTTGCCGTCGATATTTTTAAGCTATTAAACCAAAAAGTAGAAACTGGAAAGTTTTGGCGCCAAGGTAAGGTTAGACCTTGGTAGCTGAATGCTGACAATGCTTCTTAACTAAAGTCAATAAGTAAAACTACTTAAAGCAATATTTTTGCGTTAAATTATTAAAATGAATATTATGAAGGTCAAATTTCAATTATCAGCTTCTAAAATTGAGTATAGCAAATATCTTTTTTTGGGTTGTTTAATGGTTGTTTTAAGTGTAGCCTGCCAAACGAAAAAAACAACGACAGATGAATCCGATTTGTTAAGCAATCGCATAGATGATTATTTAAAACAAAGTGAACTCAATGGGTTTTCAGGAGCAGTTTTGGTCGCTAAGAATGATACTATTATTATAAATAAAGGATTCGGATTTGCCGACAAAGAAAATAAGGTACGCAATAACCCTAATACTGTCTATGATATTTGTTCGGTGTCAAAACAGTTTACAGGTGCTGCTATTGTGAAATTAGCTGAAGAAAACAAATTAAAATTGGATGGTTCTATCAGTACCTACTTTGACGATGTTCCAGAGGATAAAAAAGACATCACCATTCATCAGTTATTAACACATTCAGCTGGTTTTGGCCATGGTAGTACCGATGATTTTGATGTAACCCCAAGAGATATATATTTTTCAAATCTGTTTCAAGAGAAGTTGTTATTTACTCCAGGCTCAGAATATTCATATTCAAATTCAGGCTATAGTATTTTAGGACGGATTATTGAACTTGTTTCTGGTCAGGATTATGAAACGTATCTGAGTGAAAAATTATTCCAACCAGCAGGAATGCAACAGACCGGATATTTATTACCCAATTGGGAAAACACGACTGTTGCCAATGAGTATTTGCTTAATGTTTCTAATGAAGGTTCACATATTGCACAGTATAAAAACGATGGAGAAATCGCAAGAACGGTATTGGCAAATGGCGGAGTACATTCCACTAATAATGACATGTATAAGTGGTATCAAGCGTTAAAGTCAAATAAAATTTTATCTCAAGAGTCCTTTGAAATACTTACTAAACCCTATGTGGCCGAATATGAAGATGAGTCCAGTCACTATGCTTATGGATGGGCTGTTTTTAAATCTAAAAGAGATGCTAAAGTCATCACACATAATGGCTTTAATGGTATTTCTTATTATGAGTTTGTATGGTTTCCAGAAGAAGATGCCGTTATATTATTAGCGTCTAATGCATATATTAGACCAATAGGAAGAATTACTATGGAACTTGAAAACATATTATACGATAACAACTATGTGCCAAAAGAATTACCAAAATATATGGTGAGTGAACTTTTTAGGTTTACTGAAACATTCAAAGGGCCTATTAACGATTTAGAAGAAAAACTAAGGCTGAAATTTGAAGATAGGATTAATACCCCAAGAGATTTAAACAGTTTAGGAGGTATGTATTACAGAAAGGACCAAATGGAAAAAGCTATTACTATCTATAAGCTTAATATACAATTATTTCCTGAAGATGGAAATAGCTGGGATTCTCTTGGAGATGCTTATTACAAGGCAAATGAAAAAGATAATGCCACTATGGCTTTTACAAAAGCCTTAGAATTAAGACCAGAAATAGATGATTGTTTTTGGTGTGACAATTCTTCAGAAAAACTTTCATTATTAACTAAAGTCAATGAATAAATTTTAACCTTAGAAAAGTGATTTTCATGAACTTGATCTTAACGTTAAAAGAAAGTAATATAAAAACACATGCTAAACACTTGGAGGTTAAAAAGGATTCTATTGAAACAAAATCTAGCTTTTGGCTTCGAATACTTTCATTAGGTGCTGTAGATCTTAAAACCGTAAAAAATTATTAAAAGAGAAGAGTAGTCCTTTTCCTACCCTCCCAATACCTAAAAAGGGACTACTAGATGCTCTAGATTGTTTTTCTAGAGCATCCTTTTTTTAACAAAAGCCTATTTTTTAATGATCCGTTTTCTAATCCTACTTAAAGATTCTGGTTTAACTCCTAAATAACTAGCTAGATAATACTGTGGAACACGTTGTAGTAAATCGGGTCTAGTTTCTAAAAGGTTTTTATACCTCTCTTCAGGACTAGAAGTTATAAACGTAGCTAAAGCCTCTTGTTGCTCACCAAAATCATTTTCCATAGACATTCTGCATAAGGCTTCATATTTTGGAACACGCTTAAATAGCTCTTGTTCCTTTTCATAATTTAAAACGGCTAACCTACAATCTTCAAGACATTCAAAATAATGATTAGCGGGTGTTTTGTTTGTATAACTTTGTAATGAAGCTATGGATTCATCTTCAATATAAAATTCTGTGGTGCGTTCTTCACCATGAATGATATAGTATTTTCTAACACATCCTGTAATTACAAAATATGAATCTCTTGAAACCTGCCCTTCATTTAATAGTAGATCCCCTTTTTTAAATTTTTTAATTGGAATACATTCTGTAAAAGCATTTGCCTCTTCAGTATTGAGCTTAATAAATCTGGATATTAATTGTACTAATTCATTTTCCAAAATGTGGTTCTTTTTTTAATTTAAGAGCCCTAAATTAAAAAAGGTTTGGAAACTAAACCAAACCTTTTACTTAAAATAAACAAAATTAAATCTAAATAGTCTTAAAAAGTACATCCATTGGTTTGCGTACTTTTAATTGCCCTTTAGTATAATCTTCTACATGCCTATAACCTATTGTAGCTATTACAGATGCATTTAAACCTAGTTCGTTAAGACCTAAAATTTTACTATAAGCTTCGGGCTCAAATCCTTCCATAGGGCATGCGTCTATTTTTAGCTCGGCACAAGCATTCAATAAATTTCCAAGGGCTAGATAGGTTTGGGCCTTTAACCAACTTGTTTTTTCTTCAGGTGTTTTTTCGTTTAGTTTTTCTTTTATAAAATCACCATAGCCTTTTAGTCTCTCTAAATCTAGATTTCGAGTTTTTGCTGTTTGTTTAATGAAATCGTCAATAGCTTCTGAAGTCGCATCTATATAATTACAGAAAACAAATAAATGAGAGGCATCTGTAATCTGATTTTGGTTCCAAGACACAGGTTTTAATTGCTCTCTAATCTCTGAGTTTTCAATAATTAAAACCTTGTACAATTGTAATCCATAAGACGAAACCGATAATTGCACTACTTCTTTTAACTTTTGGAGGTCATCAGATGATACTTTTTTTGAAGCATCAAATTTTTTGGTGGCATAACGCCATTTTAAATTTTCTATAATTTCCATTTTTATTGTGTTTTGAGTTTAAAGTTTCTCATTATAAATTGGGTTGTAAAGCCCATTTTTTCATACATGGATTTTGCCATTTGAGAGGCTTGTAAGGTGGCTAGCTTGCACTTTTGTTCTATTCCTTTATTAATTAAGTAATACATTATTTGTGTAGCATAAGCTTTGCCCCGCATTGTTGGGATAATTCCAAGACTATGAATGCCTAAGGTTTTTTGGGTTTGATGAACGATAACAGTGCCAACTAATTCATCATGATCATAGATTAAGTAGTAATTAATTTGGTGATATGTTTTTTTAAGAGTTTGTTCTGAAATGTGGTACCCAAAAGCTTTTTGAAAAGTTTGACTCCAATCTTTTGCCTCATTTGCATTTGTAACCAGATGAAACTTTAGCGGTTTTGAAGTAGTTACTTTTTGATTAAGTTTTAAGGACATGCCAAATTGGATGGAAGCCTCAGTAAAACCATGATCGTTAAAAATTCGATGATCAACTTTAGAATTCGTGTCAAAAAACGAAAAAGTGAAATTAGCCACATCTGAATTTAATAGGAGTTGAATTTCATTTAAGCTGTCTAGATTGTATTCTTTTTTTAACCAAATTTTATTGGGCCATTGTGATTTAGGCACAAAGCAGTAACCTAGGTCTTCATCTTCATTGAAAGTATTAAAAGGCAGCGTTGCACTTTTCCACAGAGAAGTTAGATTTAAAATATTTGATTGTATTGTGTTCATAGATTTATTCTTTTAAGTTAATGAGTATTATTCCGATAATCATTGCAGTAGCTCCCATCAACCTTTTAGTTGTTATCGGCTCTACAGGTAGGTTAAGCCATCCGTATTTCCCAGCGATTAATGAAAATATGAGTTGCCCGCAAAGCCCTAGAGCTATCATTTTGGAGATGCCAATTTTTGGAATGTTATAGAAGTATATGGCGATACCTATAACACTAAAGAAACCACCAATAAACCATAAGTGCCATGGTACTTGGGCTGTTGTAATGTTTTGTATGTTCTCTTTGCTAATGAATAACAAAAGCAGACTACCAAACAATACACTGCTAATTGAACTTGCAATCACTGCAAGAACAGGCTGTTTTAGAATGCTGCCCAATTGGGAGTTAAATCCAGCTTGAACTGCTAAAAAAACACCTCCTGCTAATCCTAATACTGAAAGAAATAATAGTCTCATAACGATTGTTTTAATCCCATTGGTTATTAGTTGACAAAGCATACTTGCCAGCACCTGTAAAAAACATGGCGACACCAAACATCATGTAGATAAAAATTAGACCAATGGCCCAACCTCCAGTTTCATTTAGCTTGAATAAATTTGGAAGCTGAACCATTAAAATTGCAACCAGGCAATTAATAAAAAATACAAGACCAGCCAATTTTGTTCTATATCCGATAAGGATTAAAATTGGCGCTACAATTTCTCCTACAAAAACTCCATTTGCTATTAAAACAGGAAGCCCAAATTGTTCAAGTAAGTTTTCAATAAATTCATTGCCATAGATAAGTTTAGTGCTTCCGTAGATTAGCATTGTAAAAGCAATACTTACCCTTAAAATTAAAAGCCCTAAGTGTTGTTTTGTGTTCATAATTTATATTTTAAAAGTTGTATTTTGTAAATACTCCAAAGTTTTCAAGAGTTTTTTCTGCTTTGATAAATTGATCAAGATTAACCGACATCCCTGTTATTAATTTTTCTTTTTTAATTCCGAAACGTAGTTGTTGTATGCCTCTATTAAGTACTTTGAAATTTGTGCTAAGTACAGCTGAGAGGTTGATATATCCTTGGATATTTTTGCTTAAAGTTGGAGTATAATTTAATAGAAAGGATTGTTCTAAAGTAAATCCATTCTGATAGGTACTACCTATAGAGTAGTTTATCTTAAGTTTTGATGTAACATATTGGTATTGTGATGATAAAGTTGTAAATTTTCCTGGGTTTTTAACTCCTATAGACACATTCGCTTTAAAATGCTTATTGAGGGTATAAGACAACATGTTTCTTATAAAAAAGATGTTGTTTTTATTATTAGTGTGCTCTAAATCAAATAAAGATATATTATTAATAGACCATGTGTCATTAATTTTATATCCAATAAAATGCTGATAACCAGTAGATCGATTCCCAACGATCATTTCTGGTGAAAACCTAACAGATTGAGCATTGGACACAAGTATTCCAAATAAGATAAAGACCAATAAATTTATTAAGCGTAACATAACCCATGTTTTATTGTATGGGTCAAAATTAAAAAGAGCTTAGAAAATTAAACTTAAGCTATCTTAAGAAGATAAACTAAGAGTGTTTTTTTCGTAAATAACTTAAAAATTCGGGTGTTACTCCTAGATAAGAAGCAATGATATATTGTGGGACTCGTTGTTCAATATCACGATAGGTTTTTCTAAAATTATCGTAACGTTCATAAGCGTTATCACTCATGCTATCAATAACACGTTCTTGTACAGCGACATAGGCACCTTGAATTTTTTTACGAAAGAAGTTCGATATTTCTGGAACTTCTAAATACAGCTTTTCCAGTTCTTGTTTTGGTAGTTGAACTAGAATCGTATTTTCCAAGGCCTGTACATACATACGTGATTTTTTCTGGCTTAAATAACTGTATAAATCATTAACCCACCAATTTTCAATTCCCAACTGTAAGGTGTGTTCTTGGGCGTTTTCATCAAGATAAAAACTCCGCATACAGCCTTGTACTATAAAATTCATTGTCTGCGCAATAGCCCCAGGTTCAATCAAAAAATCTTTCTTTTTTAATTCTTTAAAAACAAGTATTGAAGTAATTTTATCTATATCAGTTGCTCCAAGATTTACATCTTGTTGTAAATGATTTATAAAAGTTTTATTGTAAGTATTTTTGTCCATATTGTCTTTAAAGAAAGCGTATAAACCTAAGACCTGCATGTATCGCTTTCACATCAAAAATACAAAATTTTATAAATTTTCTTAAATTTTGTTTCCGAACATATCGAATGGTTTCGGTTATGTTTGGAAACAAAAAAGGCCTAAGCTCGCGATAGCGAGCTGTCTTTATTAGAGGCATTTCAAAAACTCATCTCCCACCACCTCCAAAACTTTTTTATAATGCTATTTTTCTTACTTTAGTAAAAAATTGAAAACTAATTATTTACAAGCATAGTCTTTTAACATGATCTTCATGCGAGATAAAAGGATTAAAATGCATTATATTACTAGTT